>CAITKS010000001.1 GCA_903893085.1 uncultured Actinomycetes bacterium
AAACTAGGTGGGGTAAGTCGATTCGGTTCATAGTCGAGCAGTAACAAACGGTCTTATCAAGGAACAATATTTCCTTATCAGGCATTGTGCGAGCTAAACGCTGAACCAGATTTAGCTCGGTACCGATTGCCCACTTAGAACCAGCTGGGGAATTTGCGACAGTCTGAATAATCTTTTCGGTAGAACCCACCACATCTGCAATCGAAACTACTTCATGTTGGCACTCTGGGTGCACTAAAACTTTTACGCCTGGAACTCTTTCGCGGACATCAGCGACATTCTGCGCACTAAAACGACCGTGAACTGAACAATGACCACGCCAGAGAATTACTTTAGCTTGACGCAATTCTGCTTCAGTTAGCCCGCCCATTGGTTTCCAAGGATTCCAAACAACACAATCAGCCAGCGATAGACCCATTGAAAGAACAGCGGTGTTTCTTCCCAAATGTTGGTCGGGCAAGAAGAGAATTTTTTCACCTTGGGTAAATGCCCACTCCATCGCACTTTTGGCATTGGATGAAGTGCAAATTGTTCCGCCATTTTTTCCAGTGAAACTTTTGATCGCAGCCGATGAATTCATATAGGTAACCGGAATTGTTTTCTGCGCAACTCCAAGTGCCGCCAATTGATTCCAACAATCATCTACTTGATTCGCCGCAGCCATATCTGCCATTGAGCAACCAGCGGCCAGATCAGGGAGAATTACTTTCTGATTCGGAGTAGTTAATACATCTGCACTTTCGGCCATAAAGTGAACGCCGCAAAAAATTACAAACTCGGCTTGCGGATTTTCGGCAGCGGACTGCGCCAACTTAAATGAGTCACCTGTAATGTCCGCAAATTCAATAACTTCATCGCGCTGATAGTGATGGCCAAGAATCATTACTTTCGAACTAAGGGCTGCCCGCGCTGCACGAGCCCGTTCAACTAGATCTGGGTCGCTGGCAGCTGGAAGTTCACCGGCACAGGAGACTCCGCGTTCGCTGGTTAGATCGCGTTCGCGTCCCATCAATAGAAGGTCAGTCAATGCCATGGCGACATTCTCTCGAATTTTCAGCCTCTTGTCGCACCATCTGCCACTCATGGCTAGTATTAAGCCCTGTTCGTAGAAATTTTAGGGGAGAGCAATGACTACCGAGGCTGTAGATATCAAAACAACCAGTATTACTTTGTCCGATGTAGCTGCAAGTAAAGTTGCCGCACTTTTGGCTCAAGAAGGTCGCGACGATCTCTGCCTGCGTGTTGCTGTTCAGCCTGGCGGTTGTTCTGGTCTTAAGTATCAGCTTTACTTCGATGATCGCAACCAGGATGGCGACATCGTGCGCGAATTCGGCACTGTAAAAGTTGTAATCGACAAGATGAGCGACCCTTACCTAATGGGTGCGACTATCGATTTCGTGGACACCATTGAGAAGCAAGGCTTCACGATTGATAATCCGAATGCGCAGGGCTCTTGCGCTTGCGGCGATTCCTTTAACTAAATTCGAACACCTTTAATTTTATGAAAATTGGTGTTGCAGGTT
>CAITKS010000002.1 GCA_903893085.1 uncultured Actinomycetes bacterium
AAGTGGATTATTCGGTAATCGAAACTTCTTCTTCAGTAACTACGCCATCAATTATGCGAAATGAGCGGAATTCGATTGCAGGTGCAATCTCTTTGCGGCTAGAGACCAGTACGTAGTGCGCACCAGGCTCGCCGGCGTAGGCGATATCCGTACGAGATGGGTATGCCTCAGTTTCAGTATGAGAGTGATAAATCACCACAATCTCTTCGTCATTAACATCAGCATCGCGATACAGAGCCAATAAATCTTTAGGATCAAATTCGTAGAACGTTGGTGAATGAGCAGCATTTATCATCGGAAGTAAGCGTTTTGGAACACCAGAACCAATTGGGCCAAGGATTGCGCCGCAGCATTCATCTGGATACTCGGCGCGAGATTGCGCGACTATGGCATCAACAAATGCGCGCGAAATAGTTAGTGACATAAGAGTTCTATCTTAGTTTTCATCCATCAGGGCTGCAATTAGACCTTCTTGCAACCAGCCCAACCAGCCATAAACAACATATACCCCGCGCAGTGGATCATCGGGGGCCAAAAGTTCTAACTCATCTTGAGTTCGCTCTTGCACATTTAAGCGAACACCTAAAGCTAAGCGAATATCGTTAATCGCACCGAGCCAAGCATTTGCGCCATCATGATCTAAGTCAATCGTGCCATCTTCGGCGCTCTTTAAATACATACGCATTGCCATGGCATGTGCTTGCTTCTTACTTCTGAGTGTTGATTCTGTGTATCTTCTAAATTCGGCAGATTCAACTTCATCTTTATAAGCATTTGGCAATAATCGGTGAAGGACTTCATCTTCCGGTGGCGAATCATGCGAAGTGATTCCAACCATCGCAGCAAGTGGATCTTCGTGTCCATGATCTATTCGCTCTGCAAGCAATTCAATTATTTGCTCGGTTAAGTTAATAAGAATTTCACGTTCGTTTTCTGCAAATTCAGCAACGTATGAATTGCTACCGTGGCGCTTAAATCCTTCAGATGTCATATCGCTTGATCGCCTCGTTGAAGCGATGCCCATAGTCCATATTCATGCAGCCGGGCAACATCATGTTCCATTTCTTCACGGCTGCCTGTTGAAACAACTGCCTTACCTTCAGTATGCACTTTCATCATTAACTCTTGTGCTTTGGCTTTTGGATAACCGAAAAGTTCCATCAAAACGTAAGTTACATACGTCATTAAATTAACTGGATCATCCCAAACGATGGTGACCCATGGAGCATCGCCAGAGAAGATCTCACGAATCTGCTCTTCGATTTGGGTATCTGTCTTAACCATCATCGGATAATGATAGAGAATTCTGGAGCCGCTACTTGCCGCCAAATTGAGTCTGCCTGCACTATGACTTGATAACGAACGATTGAACGCGCTTCACCAGCGTTCGGGAATAGAAAGTTTCCTTTCTCATCTGTCGTTGCAGTAGCCACGTTTTTCCAAGTACCTGCGGTGTATTTCATCAGAGATACGACTGCGCCCGCAGAACGTGGGCGAACTGTTCCGGAAATTTGGAAAGGAACTTTAGCTTTTTCGGTACCTGGTGCGCTTAAGGAAATAGTGCGATCAATCTGTATGGCAACTTCGTTACTGAATGATTCGGCTCGTTCCCAAGTGCCATCTGTTGCGATTCGGATATTAATTGGTTTGGCCAGCAAAATGGAAGCAGCAAACTTTCCATCAATTCCAGTATTTACTGAACCAAGGTTTCTCCAGGTTGCATCCGTTGCGCTCTTGCCTTCAATACGAATTGGAAGCGACGCAACTGGAGATTTATCTTCAAGTGAAACTAGCCCACTTAAATTAATAGCGGATCCATACAATGAAATAGTTTTATCCGATGTCAATGTACTTAATACTTTTGCAGGGGCAATGTTGAGCGCCGTTTGGCGGATCGCCTCCATCGCAAGCGGTTCTTCCATGCCAAGTGTCCAGGCAGTAACACCACCTAATTTGTATTTAGCAACGAGTTCACTTCGAACTTTGTAACTTTGTGTGTTTTGATACCAAGCGGTTCGTGTGGCTGTACAAATTGTTGAACGACCGTCAGCAGTAGCACCCTCATACGCTTTCGTATACGTGAATGTGGCTTCTCCATATTTTTCGTCATATACGGGGGTTACTTGATAATTCGCAGCCAAAGTTGTGGCATCACGCATTACAAAAGTTGCCGCCTTTGCTCCAACTTTTATTGCATTTAAAAACGGTGCTGGGCATATGCCATCAACCTTTGTAACCCAGTCACGCCCGTAACCTGCTAAACCTAAATAAACTTTAGAAGCTGGCATTATCGAAGTCGCATAAGCGACCGTTTTTTCCGTCCATGCAATTGGTCCGATTGGACCAACTTTTGCCACCGAATAGTCATAAGTCATGATTCGCAATCGATCTATGTGCGCTGCAATCTGAGGCCAGGCATAGACGGTGTAACCCTTCTGTTTTTCAGTTGGATTAAAGTTGTAAGGAGTTGATATGGAAAGTAATTTGTTATTCGCATGAAGGAGCGCGGACAACTCTTTAACAAATGCAACCCATAAAGGTGCTGTTTTGGCCCAGGTTGTGTTTCCGTCTACAAATGCAAAACCTTCAAAATCTAGATCAATTCCATCGTAATTATTTATCATCACAAAATCAAAGATGGTTTTAGCGATCGTCGTGCGATTCGTGGGATTCGCCAACAAGTTGGAGAGAACTAACTTATCCGTTCCATCAGTAATTGTCGGAATAATCTGGAACCCAGCTGCACGCATAGCTGCCAGTGGATTTGCAATTGGAATGCTGGGATTAGCTGAACCATATAAATCAGCAACATATGCAGATTTATTTTTGCCGTCGTATTTCAAGGTGTACCAAAATGGCATTACTTCTTTGATTAAATCTGCATTGTTAAGGGCGGCAGGGAGCGAAGTTTTCATTGAATAGTAAGGAATCCAACCCGTAAGAATTTTTCTGGGTTGGTTAGCGCTTTGTGCAGGTGCGATTAAAGAAAGGTTCGCCAAGATCGCAGAAGAAATCGCAATGGCAATAAAAGATTTGGTAGCCGAGCGCCTACTTATCTGGTGAATTACGCGGAAGACCGTCATAGATTTCTTTACACACTGGACAGACCGGATATTTCTCAGGATCGCGTGATGGGATCCATTTCTTGCCACAAAGAGCGCGCACCGCTTTACCTGTTACTGCCGATTCAACGATCTTTTCTTTCTTTACATAGTGGGCAAATCGATCATGGCCACCATCATCTTCCTGTAAATCTGGGCGGGTGAGCAGATCAGTATCTCCATCCAATTCAGGAGAGTTTTTACGGAAAATACCCATGTCCGAAAGGATAGTGGTAGCAGGTAGAATTTGAAGATGAAGGACTTGCTACGCACAGCTGATTTATCGCGTGCTGACGTCGATTTACTACTCGATACCGCTGCTGACTTTGCGAAAAATCCACTTCGTTCTAAAGATGCTCTGGCTCACAAGAGCGTTGCTATTTATATGACTAAACCTTCCACGCGCACCAGACTTTCATCTGAAACAGCCGTTGCGCATCTAGGTGGCACTCCAATTTTTATTCGCGGTGATGAACTGCAATTAGGTCGTGGTGAAACAATTGCAGATACTGCGAAAATCATCAGCGGTTATTGCGATGCTTTAATCATTCGAACATTTGCGCAATCTGATGTTGATGAACTTGGTGCCAATGCATCTATTCCAGTTATTAACGCCTTAACGGACGATGATCATCCAACGCAATTGCTTGCTGACTGGTTGACGATTCGCGAAACATTTGGCAGCGATGTAAAGGGCCGTAAATTTGTTTATCTCGGTGATGGAAACAACATGTCGCACGCGTGGTTAACCATGGGTGCAATCATGGGTGCACACGTTGTTGCGGCAACTCCCGCCGGCAAGTGGGCACCTGATGCAGCAGTTGTTACGCAAGCAAAAGAGATTGCAAAAAAGACTGGTGCGACTATTGAAGTCACAAATGATCCAGAATCAGCCGCTAAAGATGCGAGCGCTTTATATACAGATGTCTGGATGTCGATGGGTGATCCGGAGGCCGAGCGAGCCGAGAAGATTAAAGTGCTGGCACCTTTTGCTGTAACAGATTCCTTAATGGCACTTACTGCTAAGGATTCAATATTTATGCACTGTCTACCTGCACATCGCGGTGAAGAAGTTGCCGCATCGGTAATTGACGGAAGCAAATCTGTTATCTGGCGCGAGGCATACCATCGCCGCACAACTATCCAGGCCCTGCTGTATCACCTGACTCGCGGCGAACTCAAGGGCGCCTAACTCGCTCGTTTTCTGCCTAGCAAGTAAGGTTTGCCCATGCGCGTAGCCGTCCCATTAGAAATAAAAGCTGGTGAAAAGCGCGTTGCGCTAGTTCCAGACATCATCAATAAATTAACTCGTCTTGGTTACGAAGTTGCCATCGAATCTGGAGCCGGCGATCACTCGCAAGGAACCGATGCTGCATACGCTGCAGCAGGTGCAAATATCGTAAAAGGTGACGTTTTATCGGGCGCCGATGTCGTCTTGTCGGTGCAACCTCTCACTCCAGCACAGATGGCAAAGCTGAAAAGCGGCGCAATTACCATTTCATTCCTTTCTACTGTTACAGCAGTTGATTCAATCGATGCCGCAATCAAAGCAAGCGTCACCGCATTCTCACTCGAACTTGTTCCTCGTATTTCACGCGCACAATCAATGGATGCCCTTACTTCTCAAGCGCTCTGCGCTGGTTATCGTGCGGTATTAGTTGGTGCAGAAATGTCACCACGTTTCTTCCCATTACTGATGACTGCTGCTGGAACAGTTACTCCTGCACAAGTGTTGGTACTTGGCGCTGGCGTTGCAGGGTTGCAGGCAATTGCAACTGCGCGACGTTTAGGTGCGGTTGTCTCGGCATATGACGTTCGCCCATCTTCTGCTGATGAA
>CAITKS010000003.1 GCA_903893085.1 uncultured Actinomycetes bacterium
GAGCGCACAGATGAAGAAAAGGCTGCAACTCTCCTTGACGAGGTTCTCGCTTCTTAAGTAACTCTCTTCTCTTATGATCGCCGCAATAATCGCTGCTGCAGGCAGTGGCGAAAGATTTGGCGCATCAATTCCAAAAGCCTTAATCCAACTTGGCGATCGCACACTTATTGAACATGCGGTTTCGGCCATTTCATCCGTTGCAGATCAAATAATTGTTACTTCCCCTGCAGGATATGAAAAAGAAGTCCAAAAGCTAGTTGGTGATGGCGTAACCGTTGTAACTGGTGGCGCAACTCGATCAGAGAGTGTGCGAATCGGTTTATCCAAAGTTCTCTGCGATGCCGAATATGTATTGATTCATGATGCGGCTCGTGCGTTGGCATCGCCTGCGCTCGCTCAGAAAGTTGTTGCAGCACTTAAGGGCGGAGACGTTGCAGTTATTCCGGGATTGGCGCAGACAGATACAGTCAAAGTAATTGATGGCGATGGTTTCGTATCTGCAACTCCAGATCGCGCGACGCTGCGGCGTGTGCAAACACCACAAGGATTTACATATGGCGTTATCAATCAAGCACACGCAGCTGCTGGAGAAGCAACAGATGACGCCGCACTCGTTGAATCTTTAGGTAAAAAAGTTCGCATTATTGAAGGTGAAGAACGTGCCTTAAAAATTACAACTCCTTCAGATCTCGCAACAGCGTTGCAATTCTTAGGTCAACCATCTTCATTTAAATCAGGTGTTGGCGTAGATGCGCATCACTTTGAATCTGGCCGCCCACTATGGCTTGCTGGATTGTTATGGCCAGATCAAGATGGCGTCGAAGGACATTCAGATGGCGATGTTGCAGCACATGCAATTTGCGATGCGTTATTTGCAGCCAGCGGTCTTGGAGATCTTGGAAGTAATTTTGGAACTAACAAACCAGAATATAAAGGTGCATCAGGTACAACGCTGTTGAAGGAAACCTTGTCACTGGTTGAAAAAGCGGGCTACCGAATTTCACATGTATCTGTTCAAGTAATTGGTAACCGTCCAAAAATTGGTTCACGTCGCGTCGAAGCAATCGCTGCACTTTCGGCCGCTTTAAATGGTGCCGAAGTAGCGTTACTTGCAACAACCACCGATGGCATGGGCTTAACCGGTGAAGGCAAGGGCATTGCAGCCATTGCATCAGCGCTGATTTATTCTAAATAACCTTCGCAAGATAGACTTAGCCAATGAGTTCGCTATCTTTATATGACACGCTAACGCGAACTACAACCCCTTTTGTTCCGCTTAAAACCGGCGAAGTTGGCATTTATTTGTGCGGTGCAACCGTGCAAGCACCGCCACATATTGGCCATGTTCGCTCTGGCGTAAATTTCGACATTTTGCGTCGCTGGCTCACAAAATCTGGCTACAACGTAACTTTTATTCGCAACGTCACTGATATTGATGACAAGATTTTGCATAAGGCAGTTCACGAGAAATCGCCTTGGTGGGCAGTTGCTATGAAATACGAACGAGCATTTACTGATGCCTATGCTGCTTTGAATGTGCAAGCACCAACATATGAACCACGCGCAACGGGGCACATCACCCAGATGATCGATTTGATGTCACTGTTGATCGAACGCGGTGCGGCATATGCACCAGGCAATGGCGATGTTTATCTAGAAGTTCGCAAACTGA
>CAITKS010000004.1 GCA_903893085.1 uncultured Actinomycetes bacterium
AAAATTCTCTTCTTGCCCGACCAACATTTGGGAAGAAACACCGCTGTTCTTTCAATGGGTCTATCGCTGGCTGATTGTGTTGTTTGGAATCCTTGGAAACCAATGGGCGGGCTAACTGAAGCAGAATTACGTCAAGCTAAAGTAATTCTCTGGCGTGGTCATTGTTCAGTTCACGGTCGTTTCAGTGCGCAGAATGTCGCTGATGTCCGCGAAAGAGTGCCGGGCGTGAAAGTTTTAGTTCACCCAGAGTGTCAATATGAAGTAGTTTCGATTGCAGATGTCGTGGGTTCTACCGAAAAGATTATTCAGACGGTCGCAAACTCCCCAGCTGGTTCTAAGTGGGCAATTGGTACCGAGCTAAATCTCGTTCAGCGTTTAGCTCGCACGATGCCTGATAAAGAAATATTGTTCTTAGATAAGACGGTTTGTTATTGCTCGACCATGAACCGCATAGATTTGCCTCATTTAGTTTGGGCCATGGAGTCTTTAGTTCAAGGACAGGTAGTCAATCAAATTTCTGTGTCCGAGGACGTTCGCAAGTACTCCAAACTCGCACTAGAACGCATGCTGGCTCTATAGTTTCGCCATGACTGAAGAAGCCGCAAAAAAGGGTCGCCCCACACCATCTCGCAAGGATGCCGAATCAAAACGTAAGGTTTCAACACTTGCGCCAGTAGTTGGCAAAGAAGCAAAGAAGCGGGAAAAAGTTTTAGCCCGCGAACGTCGAATTGCAGCTCGCGAGGCGTACATGCGTGGCGATGAAAATGCACTGCCACTTCGTGATCGTGGCCCAGTGCGCCGATATGTCCGCGACGAAGTAGATGCACGTCGTTCAATTGGTGAGTTCTTCATGCCAATCATCTTCGTAGTTCTGCTTTTCTCAGTGGTGCCGAATATGACAGTCAATGTAATTGCAATCGTTCTGATGTATACCGTGCTTCTTTTTGCGGTAGTCGATGGTTTCTTCTTAAGTCGCAGACTCAAGAAACAAATCGTCCAGAAATTCCCAGATGCAAATCCCAAAGGTCTCGGAATGTACGGCTGGTTGCGTTCGACTCAGATGCGCCGTTTACGCGCACCTAAGCCTTCCGCGGCCTACCAAAAGAAAAAGTAATTACGCGCGAGGTTTCGGACTGCCCATCAAATTTGGATCTGTTTGAACGATCGGCTTTAACGCTGCATTAATTTCTTTGATCACAGCTGGTTCCAATTTTATTCCACTGCCTTTGGCATTTTCGGTAACTTGCTTAGGTTTGGTAGCACCCATAATCGCACTGGCCACATTTGGATTACTTAGAATCCAAGCCAACGCCAGTTGAGACATAGTCAGTCCTTGTGCGTCGGCAATTGGTTGTAACTTCGCAACATGTCCTAGGAATTCATCGTTCATCATGCCCTGCATGAATTGAGCACTGTTGTTCTTGTTTGCGCCACGTGAATCTGTCGGCACCTTCTTACCGGGTAGATACTTACCGGTCAGAACTCCTTGTGCCAGTGGTGAATAAACGATCTGGCTGATGCCTTCGCGTTCACAAAGCGGCACCACCTTTGCTTCGATAACTCGGTAAATCGCGGAATAAGATGGCTGGTTTGAGACGATTCGGTTGTATCCCTTATCGTCTTGAATCTTTAATGCATCTTGGATCTCGGTGTGCTTCCAATTTGATACCCCGATGTAATTAACTTTGCCCTGACGAATCAAGTCATCAAAGGCACTAAGTGTTTCTTCAAGCGGGGTCTCATAGTCATAACGATGTGCCTGATATAGATCGATGTGATCAGTTTGTAAACGCTTAAGCGATGCATTGCAGGATTCAATTATGTGTTT
>CAITKS010000005.1 GCA_903893085.1 uncultured Actinomycetes bacterium
CACCAAGACCTGTGACGACTACGCGACGCTGAGACATGAAATTACTTATGCGGCAGCGTTAACGATGAAGTTAACTGCATCTCCTACTGTTGCGAGTTCAGTTACTTTCTCATCTGGAATCTTTACACCGAAACGCTCTTCGCAAGCGACTACAACTTCAACCATGCTGAGTGAATCTACTTCTAGATCATCAGTGAAGTTCTTACCGAGTTCGATTGATGCAGCAGGAATACCGGCTACTTCTTCAACGATCTCTTTGATTCCTGCGAGTACATCTGCTGGTGAAAGTGCCATTTTGATGGATCCTTTTCTTAATTCATTGTGAAACGGTTATCTTGGTTAACAGATGGTAATTGTGGCCGATGAAAGCCCTTACTTCCTAGTAAATAGGCGGGTAATTGCCAGAAAATTACGGCTTTGGCGGTAATTTCACAACTTGGCCCGCGTAAACGAGACCTGCGCCATATCCGATGAGCAAGGCTAATTTGCCGTGAAGTTCGGGGTGCTTGAGCAAGAGCGCATCCATCGCCAGCGGAATCGATGCCGCAGAAGTATTTCCATTTTTACGAATGTCATCGGCGATTACAACTGAATCAGGAAGCTTCATCTCTTTTGCCATGGTTTCGATAATGCGCACATTTGCTTGGTGTGGAATAAATGCATCAAGTTGATCAACGGTTAGCCCGGCTGAATCGAGTGCTTTGAGTGCAGCCTTACTCATTGAGAAGACGGCCCAACGAAAAACCTTTTGACCTTCTTGTGAAATATTTGGCCATTTCACATCGGCCTTCGTTAATTGTGTTTCGGTATTGCGTACATCAATCCAAGAAGGATTCATCAAGATGGCATCGCGATTTTCTGAATCTGAACCCCATTCGACGGGACCAATTCCTGCCTCAGATGTTTCACCAATAACCACAGCACCCGCACCATCTGCAAAGATAAAGGCGGTTGCGCGATCAGTTGGATCTGTGAAATCTGAAATCTTTTCAACACCGACAACCAGAACTTTCTTGGCACTTCCTGCGCGAACTAAATCGTGTGCCATCGCGACGCCGTAGCAAAAACCAGCACAGGCAGCGCCAATATCAAAAGCAGCCGCTGTTGGATTACCCATTCGCTGAATAAGCGCGGTTGCTGCAGATGGAGCTTGATGAGGGTAAGTAATAGTTGCAACGATGACGGTATCTACATCTTTAATCGTTAACTTGGCGCGCGATAGCGCTTGTTCGGCTGCGCCGATTGCCATATCAATAACTGATTCATCTGCACTAGCAAAGCGACGTGATTCGATACCGGTGCGTTGGACGATCCATTCATCGGATGAATCAATGGCATCGACAATTTCAGAGTTTGGAACAAGGCGTGATGGGCGATAAACACCGACAGAGAGAATGCTGCTTTCGCTACCTGTCTTTGTCTTAATTGACATCGTCATCCCCATCAATTCTTCTCATCTTGGTGGCGCACGGAAAATTCCTTGGCAAGTGTGACATCTTCTGGGGATTTAAGTGCAAAAGTTTCAACGATTGGTACCGCACGTTTTAACAGCCCCACCAATGTGCCAGCGGGTGGAACCTCAATCACACCGGATGCTACTTCTGCCAAAGTTGCCATGCATAAATCCCAGCGAACTGGGTTAGAAATCTGCGCAACGATGCGATCAAGAATTTGGCGACCATCAGTTTTGATTGCGCCATCCTTATTGGAGATGACTCCGCAATTTGCTGCGTTGACGTTGATTTGTGAAGCAATTGCGCGAAGTGGTTCTACAGCAGGTTGCATATAAGAAGTATGGAATGCGCCAGCAACTGCAAGGGCGCGAACACGTGCCCCTTCGGGCGCTAATTGCGCAAGTGCATCAAGACCACCAGCGGCAACGATTTGTCCGGCGCCATTATCGTTTGCAGCAACTAAACCTAATTCGCTAATTGCTTTTAGTACAACTTCACGATCACCACCGAGAACCGCAGCCATACCTGCTGGAGCAATCCCGGCAGCTTTAGCCATTTCAATTCCGCGCA
>CAITKS010000006.1 GCA_903893085.1 uncultured Actinomycetes bacterium
GCTGCGGGCATCATTAATGGCATTGGTCACTATTGGGGCTATCGCAATTTTGATTGCAAGGACGCATCAACCAACATTCTTCCTTGGGGCATCATCATTGGTGGTGAAGAGCTTCATAATAATCATCACACCTACGGCACCTCGGCCAAGCTGTCATCCAAGTGGTATGAATTCGATATTGGCTGGATGTACATCATGATTCTTTCTTTCTTTGGTCTTGCCAAGGTTAAAAAAGTCGCACCTGCTCCGCGTTTCGATCGCGAAAAATTGGTGGCCGATCTCGACACGCTGCAGTCCATCGTGGCTAATCGCTACGACGTGATGGCGAAATATGCGCTTTCATTGAGGCAGGTATGGGGTGACGAGATTGCCAACATACGCGCTAAATCAGCACTCGAGAAAGACGTGTTGAAATCATCGAAAATATTACTCCAGTGCGAGCCAGCAACCCTGGAAGCCGAACAACAGCAGCAATTGTCAGAAATCTTCAAGTACAGCGATACCTTGAAGACCATGCATGAAATGAGAACTGAATTGGCTGCCCTGTGGGAGCGTTCCCATTCGAGTAGCGATCAATTACTTGCCCAGTTACGTGATTGGTGTGCTCGTGCAGAGGCGTCAGGCATTCGTTCGTTGGAGCAGTTCTCGCTGCGCTTACGTAGCTATGCCTAACGTTAGAACTTGGCTTTGATGACGATCGTGAGTCGCAGTATTCTCAAGTAAGTCTCAAGCTAATCTGAAGCAAAAAAAAGCCCCGCAAATTTTGCGGGGCTTTTTTACGAACTTTTCGAACTTAACGAATCGACGATTTATTTAATCTTCGTTTCTTTGTACATCACGTGCTTACGTGCCTTGGGATCGAATTTCATGATCTCCATTTTTTCAGGCATGGTGCGCTTGTTTTTGGAAGTCGTGTAGAAGTGGCCAGTACCCGCACTTGACTCCAGTTTGATCTTATCTCGGCCTTTAGTAGCCATGGTGGTCGTCCTTTAAATGTAATCGTTAGATCTTTTCGCCGCGGGCGCGCATGTCGAGCAAAACGGCGTCGATGCCGAGTTTGTCGATAATACGAACACCTGCAGTCGATACGCGCATGCGGACCCAGCGGTTTTCAGATTCAACCCAGAAACGGCGATTCTGCAAGTTAGGCAGGAAGCGGCGCTTGGTTTTGTTATTTGCGTGGGAAACGTTGTTGCCGACCATCGGCTTCTTCCCTGTTACTTGGCATTCACGTGCCACGGCAGACTCCTTTATACATCCAACATTGGAAAAGAACGCGAGTATACTGAAAATAATTAGATTTTTCAAGGACTTGCGAACTAAAATAGTGTCTTGATTGCTAGGATTAATTTAACAATTAGCCTAAGTAGGGCGTTAATTTTGAATTATCTTGCTATATCGGTATCTTCCCAAGAGTGGGGCTAAAGAAAATTTCCTGCTAAATCAAGGACTCAGCACAGTCCGTTCGCTTGAAATGACCACACCGCGGCACCACTGACAATCAGGTGATCTAGCATGGGAATTTCTACGCAAGCCATCACTTTCTTGAGTTCGGACGTTAGCATTTTGTCCATGGCGCTGGGTTTGGCTTCGCCGGAAGGGTGGTTATGGGCAAAGATGATGGCAGCTGCATTGTGTTCTAGTGCTCGGCGCACGATTTCACGGGGATAAACCGCGGTGCGAGTCAGCGTACCTTTAAATAAAGTTTCGCAGGCAATCATACGGTGCTCTACATCGAGAAAGAGTGCGATGAA
>CAITKS010000007.1 GCA_903893085.1 uncultured Actinomycetes bacterium
CATCCCCCAATTGGCAAATGGCTGATCGCACTCGGGATAAAACTCTTTGGAGATAACGAGTTCGGTTGGCGCTTTATGGGGGCATTACTCGGCTCGCTAATGATTGTCATTATCGCCCTGATTGCTCATCGTTTATTCCGCAACTCTTTCTTAACTACTGCCGCAAGTGCGCTAATGGCGATGGATGGTTTGGCACTTGTTCACTCGCGCACCGCCTTATTAGATATCTACTTAGCTTTCTTTATTTTGTTGGCTACTTATCTCTTCTTAATGCGTTGGCATTGGTGGGCAGGTCTGGTACTTGGGCTTGCGATCGCGACTAAATGGAGCGGGATTTACTATCTCGCGCTCTTTGCACTGGTTGCGCTCTATCGCGCCTTTGCCCATCACACTGGACGCGACTTGATAAAACCAACCATAAAGACTTTCCTTCAATATGCCTTTCTACCAATTTCAGTTTACTTAACTTCTTGGACTGGTTGGTTTATCTCAAACCGCGGTTGGGATCGGGATTACTCAAATAATGTAATGACATCTTTTATTCATTATCACTCACAAATGTTGGGATTTCACACCGGCTTAGTTGAAAAACATGCTTATCAATCAAATCCCTGGAGTTGGTTGGTAATGGGACGGCCGACTTCCTTCTTCTATGAGACACCCAAAAGCTGTGGCGCTAGCAATTGTTCACAAGAAGTTTTAGCGCTGGGAACACCGTTTCTGTGGTGGATTGGCACAATCGCCTTTGCGGTAGTTATAGGTTTTTGGTTTAAATCATTTGCTCAGAAACGTTATGAACCGCCCCTTAACATCATCGTCACTGGAATTGCAGCTGGATACCTGCCTTGGTTCTTCTTTCAAAAACGCACAGTATTTTCTTTCTACGCAATCGTTTTCGAACCATTTCTAATTCTTGCCATTATCTATTGCGCATATGTTGCGCTGCTTCACTTCGAAAATAGCCGGAATACCTACATATTCATAGGCTTTATCGGTCTTGCCATATTTATCAACTTTATATATTTCTTACCGCTATTTACCGGCGATGTAATTACCTACGACTCGTGGCAGGCCCGTATGTGGCTGCCCTCGTGGGTTTAAGCGGTAAGCCACTTATTCGTTTGCGGCACGGTTCTCTTTTAGGCGAGCAACTGCTTCATCAGCTAATTGCTGGTCAAAGATCTCATCTCTAGATGGTGCAGCTGCGGCAAGTGCTTCACGTTCGAGTAGCTCTTGCTCTTCACTCCACTGTCCAGGCGTTGTTAGATCAATTACCCGCTTTGGAACAATCGCTTTTGGCGCATTTACATAAGTTGGCACTGGAACTGAACTAGGTTGCCATTCGCCACGAGCGGCGGCGCTACCTTTCGGCAAAATTGTTACGCCAGTTAGCTCACGTTCAGAAAGTGGAATCCAATGTTCGGTGCTCTGTTTTGGTGCCACAACTTCTGAAAGGTTTGTTGATGAAACGCCTGCGGTGCTGCGATGAATTTGAGTAACGCGACGCTTTTGCATACGTTCAGTATTGCTTTGATGGCGTACCAAAGCTAAATAGAGAACGAAGGCAACTACCGGAATACCTACAAATGAAAGAGCAAGAGTTTGCATAATCGCACCCACTATCGTCATTGCAAATGAAATTAGAATTATTGCGAAGATGATTCGTCGACGTAAAAGTTGTTGAGCAACTTTTGCTTCGCGATCTAAATCTGTGTGAATTACTCCAGTGCCAGAACTTCCGCCTGGAGAATTACTGGCAACGATTCGAAGCGCGCTCTTATATCTTTCAACGCTCTTGCCAGAAAATTCATTTCTATCGTGGACCCAGCGCGGCAGGAAGTAAGCAACCCACATGCCGATGATCGAGAGATAGATAATTCCTGAAGCCATGATGAACCAAGGTTAGGGGAGCACCCTGCTTACCCTGTGGATTTAGAGGGCTAAATGACCTGAGAATTTTCTTTAACGAAACAGACATGGTCTCGCCAACTTCCATCGATATGTAAATAGCGCGGGCGTACACCCTCAAATAGATAGCCCGCTTTTTCAGCTACACGAATCGATGCCATATTTTCGGGTCGGATATTTATTTCAATCCGGTGCAGTTTGAGAGAGTTAAAGCCAAATTCGGTAACCGCCTGGACTGCTTGCGTTGTAAGTCCACGGTTGGCATAGGCGCGATCAATCCAATAACCGATATGCGCACCACGCATCGCGCCATACATAACGCCGCCCATAGTTATCTGGCCGATCAGATTCTTACCTTGGCTATTTATATGCCAGATAGCCAGCGCATATGAACGCCCTTGTCGACCTTCGCGGCGGTGCCAACTAACCATCTCGAAGAATGTGGGAAGCGCCTGCGAACTACTTTCACCTGGAACTTGTGGAAGCGTTGCCTCCCATTCGCCAAGCCAATCGCGATTTTCGTTGCGAACGTTTAACCAACGTTTGCGATCACGCCAACGCAGCGGTTGCAGAACGAGTTCGCCAGTTTTTAACTTAACCGGCCAGTTCTCGGACATTTATCGTTCCCAACCTTTAAATATATCGGCGTTCAAGTACGACAACTGTTACATCTGATCCCGCTGTGATATTTACATCACCTTCAGGCACTGCGATAAGTGCATTAGCATCGGAAAGTGTTGTCTGTTCATCTTGAGTACTTGATCCTTCAGAGAAGAGTGGCATAACAGATTTACCATCTTCAGAAAGGACGGCACGAATGTATGAACGGTTATCACTTGTTGAGGTAATCGCTTTCTCAAGTTTGGCTTTAATTGATGGGCGATGGATGGTTGCCGCACCCAACATGGTGCGGATCATTGGGCGGATAAAAAGCTCAAAGGATATGTAAGCGGCAACGGGATCTCCTGGCAAGGTAACAACCGGGGTTTTATCTGGCCCGATTACGCCAAAGTTATGACGGCCGCTAGATTCGATAGCGATATCAACGGTTGTGATTTCACCCATTGCGGACAATGTTCGAGTTATTAAATCAAAAGAATCATCTTTACGTTCTCCGCTAATAATTATTAAATCAGCGCGAACTAATTGGTCTTCAATAACTGCTTGCAGTTGGGCTTCATCGTCAGGGATTGTGTGTACTCGATAAGCAACTGCACCAACTTCACGTACGGCAGTGGTCAATAGCCAAGAATTGGTTTCATACTCTTCACCATCTTTTAGCTCCTTACCTGGCTCAACTAAATCAGG
>CAITKS010000008.1 GCA_903893085.1 uncultured Actinomycetes bacterium
AACTTTTCCAGATGCGTCAGAAATACCGATTTCGATTAAGAAAGGATCACTTGCTTCCAAAAGTCGTGCCTTCGCGCGATCGTGGGAAAGATCGATTTCAAAGGTATCTTGAGTGCGATGAATTAGCGCTTCACCTTTTTTAGTTATGCGAATAGAAATTGATCCGGATTTCTCTTCTAGTAATATGTTTGCAAAACCTGAATCAAGATAATTGAGTTCAATAAACTCAGCTGGTGAATAATTCTTTGTCGTCATAGCCCGGCCATCACTTTGAGATATTTGATACTTGATTTCACCTTTAATCAATACTGGCTTTACATCAATTCGCTCCGCCGGAGTCTGCATGTTACGGCGCCGCCCAGATAGGACAAGTCGAACAAAATTCTCCGACTTTTTTAAGGTTGCGACCACTTCTGCCACGGCGCTTTCGAGTGTCGACTCCATGTATTAAAAATACCGCAGATTTATTCCATTACGATCGCCCAATGATCTCAACCAGCGCCTGGATTTTGACTATGTCGTTGCTCGCCATAGTTGTTCTATTCGACTTCAGTTGGGCTGTAATTCGCCGCAACCAAGAAACTTCTTTAAAAGAAGCATCGCTTTGGAGCCTGCTCTATGTCTCACTCGCAATTGGTTTTGGAATCTATTTAGGGACATGGACAGATGCAAAAACCCAGCAAGAGTTCTTTGCGGGTTGGCTAACTGAATACTCTCTCTCATTCGATAATCTCTTTGTATTTGTAATTATTTTAAGTCGCTTGAAAATCGAAGAGAAGAGTAAACAACTTGCGCTTCTCTTCGGAATTTTGATTGCCCTGGTTTTCCGAATTATTGCAATCACTTTAGGCGCGGCCGCAATTAAACAATTTGAATGGATTTTCTTTATTTTTGGCGCCTTCCTGATTTATACCGCTATACATCTCTTTAAAGAGAGTTCGCAGGAACATGAAGAGGAAAAAGAGAGCAAAATAATCTCTTACCTGAGCTCCAAGGGAATGAAGCCTTTCACCGTTGCCCTGATAGCACTCGGTCTAACCGACATACTCTTTGCCCTTGATTCGATCCCAGCGATTTTTGGCTTAACCCAGAATGTTTATGTGGTCGTGACTGCAAATATTTTTGCTTTGATGGGTCTGCGCCAGCTCTATTTCTTAATTGGTGGACTTATGCAACGCCTTATTTACATCGGCAAGGGACTTTCGGTGATTCTCGGATACATCGGCGTCAAACTGTTGTTCCACGCTTTCCACGCGGTTGATATTCATGAGATTGCTGGAGTGCATATTCCAGAGATTACGATTGCGCAGAGCCTTTCCGTGATTGTTGGCACGCTGGCAATTTCGACGATTGCTAGTTTGATAGTTACTGCGCGACGAAAATAGTTAATTAGGCAGTTCTACATCAACTGCAAGTCCACCTAATTCACTCTTGCGCAGTTCGAGTTTTCCACCGTGTTCCTGAACGATTGCCGCGATGATGCTCATACCAAGACCAGAACCACCACTTTCGCGAGATCTAGAAGGATCAAAGCGATTCATAGCGGAAATTTCACTTCGATAAGCACTCTCTGGTAAACCGGGACCACCATCTTCAATAACTAAAGAAACTCTCTTGCCTTTGCTCTTTAAAGTAATTGCAACAGCTGCCGAAGCAGGTGTGTGCCTTGCTATATTTGAAATACAGTTTTGAATTAATCGACTTAGGTGTTCACGTGAACCTTTGACCAAGACTGCTTCGGAAATACTCAAACTTAGTTTGCGTTCCTTATTTAAGAAGGAAAAGTCATTGGCATAAGCGCTAACCAATTCTGAAAGATCAAACTCTTCAACTATGGCAGGTTTGCTCTCCCCTAATTCGGCGAGCAAGAGTAGATCGTGAATCAGGCTTTCCATGCGCTCAATTTCGGTACTGACGCGAGAGAAGGCTCGAACCCGATCTGGCACATCAGTTATCTGCCCTTTGCTCAACATCTCGTTGTAGCCCTTAATCACTGTCAAAGGGGTGCGCAATTCGTGCGAAGCATCGCCTAAGAATTTCTGCATCCGATCAAGGGCCTTCGCATCCAATCCACGGTTGTGGCGGCGCAGGAAATAAATACTGAAGAAGATAGCCAGAGCATCGGCGACAGCGGTAAAACCACCCAGGTTCTTCAAATTAGATTTAAAGTTTTCATTTAGACCATCAAGTGAGGCTGCAATTACTAAGTAATCCCCACCAGGAATTAAGACAGATCTGAATCTAAACGGCGTTTTGCCCTCAACAGAAATTGGTGCCGGTAGCGCTTTTCGAAGCACCAGTGAGCTTGAAATTCCAGGATAAATTAAGTGAGATTCATTTATAACCGTTTCAATTCCTTCTTGAGTCACCAGCGCCAAAGTTAAATCTAGGTTCTCTTCCTCGACCGTTAAAATCGCAGCGCTGATTGCCTCATTTGAATATTGGTTTACACGATCAACCACCATGTTTAGCTCTTGATCGATCTGGTTCATATCTGAATTGCGAGATTCAATTGTTGCAAATCCACCAATAATGCTTGATAGGACAGTGGTAACGATGATCGATAAAGTCGCAAATTTGCTACTGGATTTCTTCATTGCTACTTAGGGTCCTGGATTACGAATCCAACGCCACGGACTGTCTTTATCCCCTCAAAACCATCTCGGTGTAATTTCTTACGCAGGTAGGAAATATAAGTGTCAGCAACTGTGCTCTCGGATTCGAAGGTAATTCCCCAAACTTCATCAAGTAATAAACTCTTGCTCAATACTCGGTTCTTATTCTCAATCAAAACTTGCAAAAGTCTAAATTCAGTCGGAGAGAGTTCAACTGGTTCACCGTTAAATTGCACGGTATGGCTGGCTTCATCAATACTAATTGGCCCGCATCTCATATCTACGCCTTGCGCAACCGAGACGCTAGCCCTTCTTAAAATTGCTTTAACTCTGAGTAAAAGCTCTTCCAAGCCAAAAGGTTTGGTTACATAATCATCAGCGCCTAGCGTCAAGCCGCGTGTTACATCGGCGCGATCGGCACGCGCACTTAACATTAACGCTGGCGTGTTATCGCCGGTAGAACGCAAACGTTCAACAAGTTCGAAGCCATCCATCAGCGGCATATTGATATCAATAATTAGTAAATCCGGCTTCTTGTTTCGGATTGCGGTCAGGGCGGACATCCCATCAGGCGCGGTCGCCGTTTCAAAACCGGCGATTCGAAGGGCATCACCTAATAGTTCACGAACGCCTGCTTCGTCATCGACGATCAGGATGATTTCAGCCATAGGCACAGCCTTGCACGGCAAGGGTGAAATATCCAAGAGGGGTGGC
>CAITKS010000009.1 GCA_903893085.1 uncultured Actinomycetes bacterium
GTTGGGCTATTTACTGTTTCCACGGTTGTACGGCCGATGCTTTGACCATCGATATTAACTGTTGTTGCTGCTGGATCTAAATAAAAAGTTACATCTGCATTTGTTGCAGATAAATCTGATCCATCATAAATAGAAGTTCCAGTTAGTTTTAATGAAACTGCTGCAGACATTGCACTTGAAACTTGTGCACCTTCACCTGATAAATAAGTAAGTGCCAACGCTGCCGCATCAGTATTACTTACTGGTGCATCAACATTTGGAAGTGAAATTTGTAAAACTTTTGCATCAGTTGCTGGTCCTATAACCAGTTCTGCGCCTTGTGTATTGATCAATCGAATACGCAGTTTTTTTCCGCGACATGAATTCAAATCTAGATTTGCAACAGTTACTGCGCGAACACGGAAAAAGCCCGCAGATGAATCCGCACTTGTTGGCGCTGAATGCCACTCTTCACTGAGGGCGGCAAAGACTGTCGGATCGCACGCAACTGCCTGTTGGGAACCTTGGCCGAATTCAAGAGCGCCACTACCGACGGTGACGCTTGCTGCAAATGTTGAAACGATAAATGGGACTACTGCCGCTAAAACAGCTCCAACGATTATCTTGTTTCGGTGCGGACGATTTGACCCACCAAAGCCGGCGTTGACTCGCCCGCTTAAAGGAGATTGCAGACCCTGGGGCATCAACCGTCCTTTCTCGGCACAGCCAAAATAACTGTGTACAGGATCGGAATTTTACTGAGTTACATGCGATAAACCGTGGATTAGCAGGGCGATTGGCACTTCTTTATTTCTTGAGAATTACGCTGTTTTTTACCAGATCCTGGCCAATACCAAGCGGCCGGAAAGAAAGCGTGCGGCTATTTAGCGATTGACTACAGATTGATGCGCTGAGCACAGGCCGCGAAACTGCAACAAAAGAGAAGTTAGCACTTGCGCTGGAAATGGCGCCGCGAAGACTCACCATTCGCAATCCGTTATAACTGTTAATCAAAGCCTCTACTTGAGGTGTAGTGCCAGAAATCATCATCGATTGTGAAAAATCGCCGCTAAGCAAAAGTTCATCACCGGATATCGAATCTGGCAGATTCTTCTGTGCAATATCAAAGATCAAGCTTGATGAATTCAGGCAAGCCAGCAGATATTGGGGTCCCGAAAGATTGATTGCGGGCAATACACGAGAAAGCGCTCGCGGATCCACAGCCAAAACTGATGGCAGATCAATTCTCATTCCTTGGCTGGCGATGGCAGCAGGCGGTTTCGGTGACGGAGATGCGGTGGCGGTTTCTGTATCTGGTGAGTTTGATGCGGTGGGGCTGGCAGAAGCAGTTGCGCTGTCTGTCGGAGTTGGTGACTCAACTGCTGTAGAAGTTTCTGGCGTTGCAGTAGAAGTTTCTGACGCTGACGATTCTGCCGTGAGCGTCAAATCATTTTCATCGGCCAATACGGGGGCCACGATCGTGACCAATACCCCGGCTACGAGCAGGGCGCCGATGCGCTTGGCGATAAAGGATGGCCTGTGAACTAACAGGTGCGAGCGAGATCGAACTCCCCTTGAGAATCGGGGTCGATTTGCCCATTTATTCGCATCCACCTGCAGATCATACTCTGCGGCTATTTTTGGTGGGGGTACGCCCGCGTGCGCTGTAAGTACCGAACACCTCAGGTGACGAAATATAGAGAAAGATCTAGACTCCAGTTTCCCTACACCCTAACTTCAGAGTGAGAGTTGAAATGACGACTGCATTTCGTACGAGAGTACTCGTTGCAGAAGATGAGGAATTTACCCTCAATCTTCTCCGCGAGATTCTCAACGATGCAAATTTTGAAGTGGTAGCCGTGAATTCTGTGGCTGGGGCAATCGAGGCAATCGAGGGATTTGATCCTCACGCCGTTATCACTGACTTAAATTTTGGAATCAGTGCGCCAAACGGTGCCGATCTGCTCAATTTCCTGGATGCCGAACGACCATGGATTGGCAAAGTAATTTTAACTTCCCACGCATCTGCCAGCTTGGCTCTGCCTCGTGGAACGGAATTGCCAAAGAATGTTATCTATCTTGTTAAGTCAGAATTGCAATCTATTTCACGACTCGGCACTGCTGTTACGGATTCAATTGCTCAAATAAATGCCAGCGCACCTAGTGCATCCGTTGATGTCAACCGCGTTGCTATCAGTGAAACCCAAGCAGAAATTCTTAAGTTGCTGGCCGACGGATACACCAATGCTGCAATCGCTGCCAAACGCGGAACATCATTGCGCGCCACCGAGGCTTTAGTTCAAAGAACTTTTTCTACATTAGGTCTAAAAAATGACGAAGAA
>CAITKS010000010.1 GCA_903893085.1 uncultured Actinomycetes bacterium
AAATCGATAAATCTCTGCCGGTTTATTAATGCGCAGTTCGTATCAAGGTTTTCGTGCTCTATTGGTGCATGCACATCCGGATGATGAAACCATCAACAATGGTGCGACCATGGCTTTATATGCTGCTCTCGGTGCACAAGTAACACTTGTTACATGCACGCGTGGCGAAGAAGGCGAAATCCTAACGCCCGAACTAAGCCATTTATCTAGTGCAGAAAATGATGAACTTGGTCATCATCGCGAAACGGAACTTGCCAACGCGATGAGCGCACTCGGCATTACCGATTTCAGATTTCTTGCCCAAGGTGCAAAGACTTATCGCGATAGCGGGATGATGGGAACGGAACCTAACAATCGCCCCGATGTTTTCTGGCAAGCCGATCTAGAAGAAGCTGCTGACTATTTGGTTAGCGTGATCGAAGAGGTCAAGCCACACATTCTTATTACTTACGATGAAATAGGTGGTTACGGCCATCCAGATCATATTCAGGCGCATCGAGTTGCTATGCGAGCATCAGAGAAATCTGATTGGCAGATTCAGAAGATTTACTGGAACACAATGCCTAAATCAGTTATTGCCGAAAGCATGGAGAAGATGAAAGAAATTGGATCAGATTTCTTTGGAACCGACAACGTGGATGAAATTGCCTTTGCTAAAGATGACCAGTTCGTTCATGCGCTCGTCGATGGTAATTCATATGTTGAGCAGAAAATGGAAGCCATGAAAGCCCACCACACGCAGATAGCGCTCGACGGACCTTTCTTCGCACTCTCTAACAATCTAGGCTTACAAGTTTGGGGAAATGAGTTTTACACTTTAGTTAAGGGAAAAAAGAGCGAACCATTTGATGAAGCTGGACGAGAATCCGATTTATTCGCCGGAGTTATTCTCTAAATGAGATATCTCTTTTCTCTTCTTGCTGGTGTGGCTACAGCGGTTGCCGCAACTTTTTTACATAGATTTGCACCGCCATTTGGTTTAGTGATTTCAATTCTTGGAACCTTTACCGCCATTTGGGTGATAGGTCGAATTCACGCTGCACGTAGATTTAAGTTCGTTGCAGCAATTGGTTGGAGTGTGATATTTGTGCAAGCTGCAACTTTTGGCGTAGGCAAAGAGCTATTGGTGCAAGGCGATAACTTAGGAAATGCTTTCTTCTTCTTATCTTTCGCAGCGCTGGCAATCGCCATCACTTTTCCTGCAAATTAGATCCAGGTCCAACTCTGGCCATCAGGCCCGTCGTTAATTGATATTCCTTGGGCCAACAATTGATCTCGCAGTTGATCACTTAGTTTCCAGTTTTTCGATCCGCGTGCTTGAGCTCGCTCGTTTAACAAATTCTGCTGCTGCTGCGAAAGTGGCTTATTGATAACCGCTCGCATGAGATCTAAGCCAAGTACTTGATCGGCATAGATAAAGATTGCTCGCTTATCTTGATTTGATAACTGCGAGTCTTTTTCAATTGTACGAAGTCGCAAGATTGCACGGGGAGTATCTAAATCCTTGGCGATTGCAGTTGAAATTTCTGTATCTTCTTTCGCAACCGAACTATCGCCCCAAGCAGACATCGAAGTTCTCCATCTGCGCAGCGTTGTGTTCGCAGCCTCTAAAGCCGCCCATGTCAGATCCATTTGTGCGCGATAGCGATTTTCCAAGAGACAAAGCCTTAGCGCCAATGGATCAAGATCGCGTTCAATCAAATCTTGAACAAGCACGACGTTATTGGCGCTCTTAGACATTTTGCGGCCTTCAAATAGTAAATGCTCGCCGTGAACCCACAAATCAACAGCTTCTGATCCAATAATCGAATTGGATTGCGCACGTTCATTTTCATGGTGCGGAAATCTCAAATCAATTCCACCAACATGTACATCTACATGCCCATCTAGAAGAGATAAAGACATGGCTGTGCACTCGATATGCCATCCCGGGAACCCAAATCCCCATGGAGAATCCCAGATCATTTCAGTGCGCGCACCAGCTGCTTTCCAAAGCGCCCAATCGGCATGAAACTTCTTGTCGCCTTCATCGCTAAATTCATAACGGTGACCAGGCTTTAGCGAATCGAGTCGATTTCCGCTTATCGCACCGTATGAGTCATAGGAACGAGAATCGAAATAAACCGAGCCAGCTTCGGTGGCGTATGCAAATCCGTCCGCAATTAACTTAGCGATATTTTGTTGCATCAATTCAATAGTCTCGCTGGCACGGGGATATGCGGTAGCGGGCAAAATATTTAGCCTTTGTAAATCTTTATGGAAAAGTTCTTCATAACCTCTTGCAATTTCAAAAGGATCGCGTGCTTCCAAGCGCGCTTGTTGCAACATTTTGTCCTCAGCGGCAATATCTTCTGACATGTGGCCAACATCAGTGATGTTTTGAATCAATTTAACTTTCAATCCCTGCTGTAAGAGCGCTCGGTGAATCAAATCGGATAGCAAGAAAGTTCTTAAATTGCCGACGTGAGCATCACGGTAGACAGTTGGACCGCAGCAATACATAGTCAAGATTGACCCTGATTGTTTAATCTCTTTGACTTCCCTAGTCAGGGTGTCGTATATCGTTAACAACATTCAGCCACCGATTTTGATAAGACCCGATACGTGTATGAGTGATGAGCGCGAAAACCCATCGACTTATACAGCGCAAGGGCTGCAGCATTTCCACTATCTACTTGCAGCCCGACTTTAGTTGCACCATCAGAGTTGGCAGCAGCCATTAACTTATTCATCAGATACTTAGCGACGCCTTTACCGCGCTGAGATGGTTCTACAAATAGCCGTGTTGCAATCGACCAGGTACCCAAAGTTGCGATTCGGCCAACGGCGATAACAGTTGAACCAGATTTAATGACGCCATACCGCGCTGGATACCGTTTCATCAGATTCTCTAAGCGATGATCGGATTGCAGGTCAAGCCACTCTTGTGAAGAAGAATCTGAAATCACACAGTCAAATCCAGATGGAGGCTCTGAATTATCGGTTTCGAAATCTTTAATTAAGAATTGCGCGGCAACTTTAATCTGCCAACCCTGACTTTCCAGATATTCATCAAGTTCTTGATAAATAGGAAGTGAAATTGTGAAAGTGGGTTCAAGATTCTTATCCAAGTAAGTTTTGATTACATAATCGACTGCTTCGGCTAATGGTGTTGCTGGCTCACCATGTGGCGGCGCACCTGTTGGAAGCACGGAATTAGCACGCATCGTAAATCCATCAGAGATACGCAGGCGCCATTTTCCGTATTCAATAATTTCAGCAGCCGGCCATGTTGTATCCGAGAGTTTTTCTAGTTCGTTAATTCGCAGTGAGAGCGGCGAACCTGTTCCGGCTTTATCAGGCAAAGGTTTAATCTCGCGCCATACGGCTATCTCATCTTTGGAAAATGCAATTAGTTCAGATTTAGCGTTAATTAATTCATATTCGTTCTGCAGAATTCCAACTATGTCTCGAAACCCACCGCCTGCCTCGCGCAGTCTTATAGTCACCCTTTTGCCAACGGCCCCGCTCAACGGTGACGCAGATCCCTGGCCGGCTTCAGTCATGTCGTTACTTTAATCGGGCAACCGCGCCAGCGCATGGTTAGAATAAGCGCGATCGAACAGCAGGCTAACTAATTTGGAGGTTAGATCATGACCTATGTAATTGCCCAACCGTGCGTTGATGTTAAGGATAAATCCTGCATCGAGGAATGCCCAGTTGACTGTATTTACGAAGGCAATCGCATGCTCTATATCCAGCCTGACGAGTGCGTCGATTGTGGCGCTTGCGAGCCGGTCTGCCCAGTCGAGGCAATTTATTATGAAGATGACATCCCTTCACAGTGGAAAGACTCATCAAAGATAAATACAGAATTTTTCGTTGAACTTGGATCTCCTGGAGGCGCGGCCAAAGTTGGCTTAACAAATAGCGATCATCCAGAAGTCGTAGCGCTTCCACCAAAAGAATAGTTAAGCAAAGTCGCATAGCTAGCGCCTACCAAATATGCGCCAACCGTTGCCGGATTTCCCTTGGGATGCTCTGGCTCCTTATGCGCAAAAGGCACGCGAATTTGCAGATGGAATAATTGATTTATCTCAAGGCACCCCAGTTGACTCGACTCCAGATTTAATTCAAAGTGCGCTACGTGCCAGTACTGATTCACCCCGTTATCCCGTAACTGCTGGCACTAAAGAGTTACAAGATGCAATTCGTGATTGGGCCATAAATCATTTGGGTGCCACGGGTGACTTTGATGTTTTGCCGGTGATTGGTTCTAAAGAATTAGTTGCCTGGTTGCCAACACTTCTGCAAAGTAAAAGTGTGATTTATCCAGAAGTGGCTTACCCAACATATTTAGTCGGAGCGCTATTGGCGCAGGCAAAGCCAATAGCCGTTGGCGTGGATGCCACAAGTTGGCCGCAATCTGATTTTGCTTGGATTAACTCACCTGCGAACCCAACAGGA
>CAITKS010000011.1 GCA_903893085.1 uncultured Actinomycetes bacterium
AAAGGGTGGCCACATTCTCTACGTTGGCACCAAGAAGCAAGCACACGAACCAATCATCCAGCAATCAGCTCGCGTAGGCATGCCTTACGTAACTGAGCGCTGGTTAGGTGGAATGCTCACTAACTTCCCAACCGTTTACAAGCGCATTCAGCGCCTCAAGGAGCTAGAAGCACTTGAGAACTCAAATGATCTTTTGCTAACCAAGAAGGAACTTTTGGTTCTTCGCCGCGAACGCGAAAAGCTATTTAAGAACCTTGACGGTATCCGCCACATGACCAAGTTGCCTTCAGCAATCTGGGTTGTAGATACCAAGAAAGAGCACCTAGCTGTTGCTGAAGCAAAGAAGCTAGGTATTCCTGTAATTGCAATCTTGGATACAAACTGTGATCCAGATGAAGTTGATTTCAAGATTCCAGGTAACGATGATGCAATCCGTTCAATCGGTCTGCTAACTCGCGTAATCACTGATGCAATTGTTGAGGGCATGAAAGCTCGCACAGCAGCTGCACCAACTCCAGTGGCCGCTGAAACAGCCGCAACCGAAGCGCTTGAAAAAGAAATCCTTGCGTCCGAACCATCAAACAATCATTCTTCGTCCGAGGTTCCAGCTCCAGCTGCGACAACAGACGCTGTTCTTTAACATAAATAGGAAAAGGATTCTAAATTGGCTAACTATTCAGCAGAAGATGTAAAGCGCCTACGCGAAGCAACTGCAGCAGGAATGCTCGATTGCAAGAAGGCACTTGATGAAGCAGATGGCGATTACGACAAAGCAATCGATTTGATTCGCGTAAAGGGACTAAAAGGCGTAACTAAGCGTGAAGGTCGTCTGACCTCAAACGGTTTGGTTGTTGCAAAGGTTTCAGGAGATCTTGGCGTCATGCTAGAACTCAACTGCGAAACTGACTTCGTTGCAAAGGGTGAGCGATTTATCGCTCTCGGTGATGAATTAGTTGACCACTTGGTTTCTTCTAAGACAGCAACTGTCGAAGCATTTCTTGCATCAACAATGTCTAACGGCAAGACTGTTCAAGCAGTTGTCGATGAAGGCAATGCAACACTTGGCGAGAAGATTGAAATTCGCAACGTTGCAGTTGTAGAAGGTCCAGTTGGTCTTTATCTACACAAGACTTCACCAGATTTGCCACCACAAGTTGGTGTGCTTGTCTCACTTGCTAAAGAGGCTGCCGAAGTTGGCCGCGATGTTGCGCAGCACATTGCTGCGTTCGCTCCAAAGTTTGTTCATCGTGAAGATGTTCCTGCCGATCTCATCGAAAATGAGCGTCGTATCGCTGAAGAAACTGCCCGTGAAGAAGGCAAGCCAGAGGCATCACTTTCTAAGATCATCGAAGGTCGCGTAACCGGCTTCGTCAAGGAAGTTTCGCTTATTGAGCAGGCTTTTGCTAAAGATGCGAAGAAGACTGTCAAGCAGATCCTCGATGAAGCAGGAACCGCCGTCAAGGCATTCCACCGTTTCCGCGTTGGTCAGTAAACTAGGAAGAACGACCCAGAACGAGAACTAGTTAGACCAAGTAAGAATTAGATAAGGAGCGCCCATGCCCGGTACAAGAGGAACGTATCGGCGGGTGCTCCTTAAACTTTCTGGTGAAGTTTTTGGTGGAGAAAAAGGCATCGGCGTAGATATAAATGTAATGCGCGATGTTGCAAAACAAATTAAAGATGTGGTCAAAGGCGGAGTCCAACTCGCTGTCGTAGTCGGAGGCGGAAATTATTTCCGTGGCGCAGAACTCCAGCAAGTAGGCATGGATCGCGCTCGTGCGGATTACATGGGCATGCTCGGCACGGTTATGAACTGCCTTGCTCTGCAAGATTTCCTAGAAAAAGAAGGCGTCGATACTCGCGTTCAGACAGCCATCACAATGGGGCAAGTTGCTGAACCTTATATTCCACGTCGTGCGATCCGACATTTAGAAAAAGGACGAGTCGTAATTTTCGGTGCTGGTGCAGGAATGCCATTCTTTACAACCGACACAGTTGCCGCACAGCGTGCCCTTGAAATCGGATCTGAAGCTCTGCTCTTGGCTAAAAGCGGTGTCGATGGCGTTTACAGTGCGGATCCAAAGAAAGATCCTAAAGCGACAAAATTTGATGAAATTTCCTACAACGAAGTTCTTTCCAAATCACTTGCAGTTGCAGATGCTGCAGCATTTAGCCTTTGCCGCGAAAACAAGTTGCCGATAATTGTCTTCGATTTGATGTCGAACGGAAATATCGGCCGTGCAGTTCGTGGAGAAAAGATCGGAACTCTAGTTTCATGAATCGCCACCCGGCGACTTACAAATGATTTATAAAATAGGGAGTAAGAAATGGCAGATGTAGCGAGTGCTCTAGCCGATGCGCAGAGCAAGATGGATAAGGCTGTAGAAGTTGCTAAGGATGATTTCGCAACGATCCGCACTGGTCGCGCCCACCCTGCACTCTTTAACAAGATCATGGTTGATTACTACGGCACTTACACATCGCTGTCCCAATTAGCCTCCATTCAGATTCCAGAAGCGCGCCTTGCCATAATTTCTCCTTTCGATAAAGGGGCAATGGCCGGTATTGAAAAGGCGATTCGTGAATCAGATCTAGGTGTAAATCCAGGAAACGATGGCGTCGTAATTCGCGTTGCGCTGCCTCAGTTATCTGAGGAACGTCGCCGCGATTACATCAAAGTTGCCAAAGGTAAGGCTGAAGATTCCAAGATATCTATTCGAAATATTCGCCGTGCTGCTAAAGAACTTATGGAAAAGTTAGAAAAAGATGGCGATATTGGCAAAGATGACTTAGCCCGCGGGGAAAAAGAACTTGAGAAAGTAACTTCAGAGCACACCGTAAAAATTGATGAATTGTTAAAGCATAAGGAGGCTGAACTTCTAGAAGTCTAGAAGTTCAATAACTTCCAAGTGTCAGATTTACATTCGATTAATGAGGCGATAAATAAGCGCGCTGGAAGAAAACTACTTCCATCGATCGCCGTTTCGCTTTCATTGGTTGCACTTATTTGGTTTGCACTTGCTTATCAGCGAGCAATCTTTGCTCTATTAGTAACAACCGCTGTTGTTTTAGGAATTCGCGAACTAAACAAAGCCTTTACTGCCGTAGATATTCATATTCCGCTCTGGTCTCTAACCACTGCAGCTGTTGGCTTATGTGCATCCACCTGGTTTGGCGGAATATCAGGGCTAGCAGTTGCTACCGCAATTGCATTTCCTTGCCTTTTGGTGCTTCTTCTTCCACGTGGGACAGCAAATTTTGTTAAGACAGCTTCGGCTTCTGCTCTTGCACTGGTGTATCTGCCCTTTCTAGCTGGGTTCTTAATCTTGTTGGCTCGCCCAAGTAACGGACTAGAGCGAGTTATGACTTTTGTTGTATTAGTTGGATGCAATGACACATTTGCTTATTTAACCGGCGTACTTTTTGGAAAGCACCCACTCGCTCCAAAAATTAGCCCGAAGAAAACTATTGAAGGTTTAGTTGGCTCTCTCGTATTTACTATTTTGGGTGGAACCCTTGCCTTTCATTACATCATGGGTGCCGATTGGTGGCTGGGCGCAATAGCCGGGCTACTAACCGTTTTCACGGCGACATCTGGAGATTTAATTGAATCCGCGCTAAAGCGCGATATGGCAATTAAAGATATGGGCAATTTATTGCCAGGCCACGGCGGAATCATGGATCGCTTAGATTCAGTTTTATTTGCAGCACCTGCTCTTTGGTTAGCACTTGAAATTGTGCGCCGTGCGCAAGATTCTGGAATTTTATGAGCACCAGGCCAGATGTAAATCCAGAGTTAAAGCTAGTTTTTGATGAGCCAGTTCAACGTAAAAAGGCGCCAAAGCATCTCGCTGATTTTTCTCCAACAGAGAGAAAAACATGGGCAAAAGAACTTGGGTTCCAACCATTTCGTGCAGCACAAGTTGCAACTCATTACTTCACACACTTATCGACCAACCCTGAAGAGTGGACCGATATTCCTGCTGCTGAGAGAACTGCAATTGCCGAGGCGCTAACCCCAAAACTTATTGAGTTAGTTACAACTCGCACAACAGATAACGGCATGACTCGCAAAGATCTATGGAAATTACATGACGGCGTCTTGGTTGAATCAGTTCTAATGAGATACACCGATCGCGTAACCGTCTGTATCTCATCACAGGCTGGATGCGGAATGAATTGCCCCTTCTGCGCAACTGGTCAAGCCGGCCTTACTCGCAACTTAACTGCTGGTGAAATTACAGAACAAATTGTTGCCGCAGCACGTGCCTGTGTTAACGGCGAATTGCCTGGGGGAGAAGCACGGCTTTCAAATATTGTGTTTATGGGAATGGGCGAGCCACTTGCAAATTACAACGCTGTTGCTCGCACACTACATAACATCACAGATCCAAATCCAGATGGTTTAGGTATAAGCGCTCGTTCTGTGACAGTTTCTACCGTTGGCTTGGTTAACGGAATAGAAAAGTTGATGGAAGAAGGAATTAACTGCACTTTGGCAGTTTCACTTCACACCCCAGATGACGAACTTCGCGATTCACTAGTTCCAATCAACTCGCGCTTTAAAGTTCGTGAAGTATTGGCAGCAGCCGATGCTTACGAGAAGAAGACTGGGCGCCGATATTCAATCGAATATGCACTAATCAGAGATATTAATGATCAATCTTGGCGTGCTGATTTGCTTGGTCGACTACTTAAGAGCCGCAATGCGCATGTGAACTTAATCCCGCTTAATCCGACTCCTGGTTCCAAGTGGACCGCATCTCGCCGCGAGGATGAAGAAGAGTTTGTGCGGATACTCGAAAATTATGGCGTTCCTGTGACCGTGCGCGATACCCGAGGGCGCGAAATTGATGGCGCTTGCGGGCAGTTGGCAGCAGCGGAAAAGAGTAAATAGACTCAACCGTATGAGCATTCAGGAATCAGCGGCAGCATATGAATCAGCCACGCAATACTTTTTAAATTTGGCACGTGGAGTTATGAAAGAGCAACTAGATATTAAAAATCCAGAGGGTTGGTCTGCTCGGCAAATCATTCATCATCTAGCGGATTCTGAAGCTCAGTCATATGCACGCTTGCGCCGATTGGTTGCTGAACCCGAGGGCTCAACTATTCAAGGTTATGACGAAAACTTATGGGCAGTGGCACCACAGCTTGGTTACGAAAGTGCACCGGTTGAAAATTCGATTGCAGTTTTTGCAGCCGTTCGCGCTGGGTCTTTAGATATTGTGAAACGTCTCGAAGAATCCGATTTGGAAAAAGCGGGAGTCCACACCGAAGCAGGACATTACACAATTGCAAAATGGCTAGAAGGTTATACAAATCATCCAAAAGATCATGGTGATCAATTGGTTCGGGCGCTGAAGGGGCTTAACTAAAAATGAAGAAGCTACAGAACTTTGTAAATGGCAAGTTAGTCGATTCCTCTTCAGGTGAAGTAACAACCTTAATCAACCCTGCGACAGGTAAAGAATTTGCGACCGCGCCTAATTCAAACGCTGCCGATGTTGATAAGGCGATGACCGCTGCTGCCAACGCTTTTACTGGCTGGCGCGATTCGACCCCATCTGAGCGCCAACGCGCACTCCTTAAAATTGCCGATGCCATCGAATCTCGCGCCGATGAAATTATCGCCATTGAATCCGAGAACTGCGGAAAGCCAATTGGGCTAACGACTTCCGAGGAAGTCCCACCAATGATTGACCAAATCCGTTTCTTTGCAGGTGCTGCACGCAACCTAGAAGGTAAATCTGCTGGCGAATACATGAAGGGAATGACTTCATTTATTCGTCGTGAACCAGTTGGTGTTTGCGGACAAGTAACGCCTTGGAACTATCCAATGATGATGGCTGTCTGGAAATGGGCACCTGCGATTGCAGCAGGAAACTCGGTTGTTCTAAAGCCAAGTGATACAACACCTGCATCAACAGTTTTCATGGCAGAGATCATGGGCGAATTCCTGCCCGATGGCGTAATCAATGTTATTTGCGGAGAACGTGAAACCGGTAAGGCTGTTGTGGAACATGCGATACCTGCAATGGTCTCGATCACGGGATCAGTTCGCGCAGGCATGGAAGTTGCGGGAAGCGCTGCTAAACAATTAAAGCGAGTTCACCTCGAATTAGGTGGCAAGGCGCCAGTTGTTGTATTCAATGATGCAGATCTCGAGGCTGCAGCTGCAGGTATTGCAATCGCTGGATTCTTTAACTCAGGTCAAGACTGCACCGCAGCAACTCGCGTCTTGGTACAAGAAGGCGTGTATGAAGAGATGGTAAAACTTCTAGCTCACCAGGCCACAAATGAGATCGCAGTAGGTATGCCTAATGAAGATGTCATCGTTGGCCCCGTTAACAATGCGGCACAATTCGAACGTGTAAAAGGTTTTCTAAGCCGCGTGCCATCACATGCTCGCGTGGTTGCAGGTGGCTCAGCCCTAGATCGCCCTGGCTTCTTTATCGCACCTACTGTGATCGCAGATTTGCGCCAGCAAGATGAACATATTCAATCTGAAATCTTTGGTCCGGTCATAACAATCCAGAAGTTTAAAGATGAGGCCGAAGCGATCGCACTCTCCAACGGAGTCGAGTACGGCTTGGCATCATCTGTCTGGACCAAAGACCACGGCACCGCAATGCGCATGGCAAAGGCCTTTGATTTTGGATGCGTCTGGATCAATACCCACATCCCAATTGTTGCCGAGATGCCACACGGTGGCTTCAAGCGCTCTGGATATGGCAAGGACCTATCTAGCTATGGTTTTGAGGACTACACCCGTATCAAGCACGTCATGAGCAATATAAACGGTTAAAAATTTACATAAAATTTTGCTAAATCACAGCGAAATCGTTTGGCTTGCAGGGCAAATCAGTTACATAATGAGCCCTGCACAACCGTCCCTTGTTCCGGAACAAAAGGAGTCCATCTAAATGGCTAAGAAACCTGCACTATCACCAGAAGCACGTTCAATAATTAATGCGCGTGTTTCACGCCGCGCAGTTCTTGCAGGTATCGGTGGCGTTGGCGCTGCTGGTGCGCTCGCAGCTTGTGGCTCAAGTGGCGACTCTGCCGCGTCAGGTGATTTGGTTCGTTGGGGCAACTGGCCACTGTATTTAGATTTTGATGAAGCTGCTAAAACTTATCCAACACTTGATAAGTTCACTGAATCAACCGGTATTGAAACTAAATACTTTGAAGATTACAACGATAACGACGAATTTTTCGGCAAGGTGCAAGCGCAGTTAAAACTCAATGAAGACATTGGTTACGACTTGGTCTGCCCAACAGACTGGATGGCAGCACGTTGGATTCGTTTGGGTTACGCGCAAAAGTTTGATGCTGCAAACATTCCAAATAAGGTAAACATTCTCGACACCCTTGCATCACCTTCATATGACCCAAACCGTGAGCAAACACTCACCTGGCAAGGCATCATGGGTGGTTTCGGTTGGAACACCGAAAAAAACCCAAAGGGAATTCGCACACTTGATGATCTCTTTGCTCCCGCAAACAAGGGCAAGATTGTTGTCCTTTCAGAACTTCGCGACACAATTGGAATCATCTTGCTAGCGCAGGGTGCTGATCCAGCAACCGTTACTGAAGATCAATACATGAACGCAATTGATTTCATGGCGAAGAAGATTTCTGATGGTTGGATTCGCGGCGTCAAGGGCAATGAATATGCTGAAGACCTGACCTCTGGTGATGCAACAGCAGTCATTGGCTGGTCTGGCGATATGTTTATCTTGGCTACAGAAAATGAAGGCAAGTTTGATTTTGCAATTCCAGAATCAGGCGGAACAATTTCTGGTGACAATATGATGATTCCATCAACTGCTACGCCAGAGGCTAAAGCAAGTGCTGAGAAGCTAATTAACTGGTACTACGACCCAGCGATTGCGGCTGAAGTTGCTGCCTACGTGAACTATGTAACTCCAGTTAAGGGAGCTCAAGCCGAGATGGAAAAAATCGATCCAGATCTAGCGAAGAGTGAATATATATTCCCAACTGATGCAACGATGAAGAACCTCAGCGTCTTCCGTTCGCTCACACCTACTGAAGAAACAGCTTGGACTGAAGCTTTCCAGAAGGCCGCCGGCAACTAAGTGTCATTTGATGCTAGTTCTGCACGCGGGGATTTAATACTTACAAGAATCACCAAAGAGTATGGTGATTTCAAGGCGGTAGATGATCTATCCCTTACGATTCCAAAGGGATCTTTCTTTGCTTTGCTTGGACCATCGGGTTGCGGCAAGACAACGACTTTGCGAATGATCGCAGGACTTGAGGAACCAACCGTTGGAAGTATTCACCTTGGTGAAACAGATATCACGACAACCAAGCCATACCAGCGTCCGATCAATACAGTTTTCCAGAACTATGCGCTATTTCCGCACCTGACTATCTTTGAAAATATTGCCTTCGGCCTTCGCCGTCGCGGCATTAAAGATGTTGATGCAGAAGTAAACAAAGTTCTCAACTTAGTTGAACTTCCTCACCTTGCAGGACGTAAGCCAACTCAGTTATCTGGTGGTCAACAACAGCGCATCGCACTTGCTCGCGCAATTGTTAACCGTCCGGCGCTGCTGCTTCTCGATGAACCACTCGGCGCTTTGGATTTGAAGCTGCGTCGTCAAATGCAGATTGAACTTAAGTGGATTCAAAAGGAAGTTGGTCTGACTTTCGTGCACGTAACTCACGATCAGGAAGAAGCCATGACAATGGCTGACACCATCGCAGTTATGAACGAAGGAAAGATCGAGCAAATGGGATCACCAGCTGATCTATATGACGATCCTGAGACAGCATTTGTGGCCAACTTCCTGGGTCAATCAAATCTAATTAAGGGAACCATTTCTGGAAATGATGGTGATTCATTTATCGCCGATGTGTTCGGACAGAAAATCTCGCTTCCTAAGAGTCGCTCACATGCAGTTGATAACTCGATCTATGTTGGTATCCGCCCCGAAAAATTCCGTATCTCATTGTTAGACACCCCCGTAAACGGAAATGTGCTAACCGGTGGTCGCATCGAAGATGTTTCTTACATCGGCGTATCAACTCAATACCAAGTCGAAATGCCGTGGGGCCAAGAGTTAATGGTCTTTGAACAAAATGATGACGGAGTTGCTCCATTTAACAAGGGCGATGCTGTAAACATTTCATGGGCACCGGTATTCACATTTGCTTTACGCGGCGATGAAGATGTGACCGCTGGATCAGAAGTTAACCCCGAAGTTCTAGACGAAGAGTAAGTTAAAACTTTGATGGGAAAGATTCGCACCCCTTACCTGCTTCTGTTGCCAGGTTTTGGTTTCCTATTTGTGTTCTTTATTTTGCCAATCTTAAATCTGGCGCAGACTTCGACTCAGACTGCGGTCGGTGGGGGAGACACTGGTCAATACGAGCAGACCTTCCGCTTTCAAAACTACGTCGATGCCTTTATTGAAAATAAGGAACAGTTTGGTCGCTCATTCATTTATGCGCTGATCGCAACCCTATTGGCGCTGGCAATTTCGTATCCATTGGCTTATGCAATCGCCTTTAAATCAGGTAAGTATAAAAACTTCTTTCTTGTCTTGGTCGTAGCGCCATTTTTTACTTCATTCTTACTTCGTACTGTTGCATGGAAACAAATTCTTGGAGAAGAAGGTTTCGTTGTCCCGACTCTGCGCAGCATTGGAATAATTAGCGATAGCACCACGCTGACCTCTACCTCTTTTGCTGTCGTCATGGGCATGACATATAACTTCTTGCCATTTATGACCTTGCCGCTATTTGCATCCATCGATCGCATTGATCCGCGCACCCTTGAAGCATCAGGTGATCTCTACGCCAATGGCTTTACAACTTTTCGCAGGGTGACACTCCCACTTTCCATGCCTGGCGTTGTTGCAGGCACACTGCTCACTTTTATTCCGGCAGCTGGAGACTATGTAAATGCCGCAATTTTGGGTAGCCCAAATACCAAGATGATCGGCAACGTAATCGAATCTCGTTACTTTAAAATTGTTGATTACCCAACTGCAGCAGCCCTTTCATTCACGCTGATGGCCGCGATTTTGATTCTAGTTACCGTTTATATCCGTAAAGCCGGAACGGAGGAGTTGGTATGAGCAAGAAGATTGCCGATGCAACAATCCCAACAATTCCACTGGCTGCCAAATTCCAACGATGGCTTGGTCGTAATGTAATTCGTGTTTATATGCTTGTGGCATTCACTTACCTATTTATTCCAGTGGCCTACACATTTGCATTTTCATTTAATGATTCCGGCAAGAGCAACTTAATCTGGAAGGGCTTCACTTTAGATAATTGGAAGAACCCATGTGGCGCTCCTGAGGTCTGCAACGCTCTTGCGAACTCGATAAAAATCGGACTTCTTGCAACGATATTCTCGACAATATTGGGAACAATGATTGCTTTTGCAATCGGTCGCCATAAATTTAAGGGACGCTCTACTTCAAACCTGCTTATATTCTTGCCGATGGCTACGCCAGAAATTGTGCTTGGCGCATCCCTTCTTTCACTATTCCTCGTCTTTAAAATCAACCCAGGTTTCTGGCCGACAGTTATTGCCCATGTGATGTTCTGTATTTCCTTCGTTGTTGTAACCGTAAAGGCGCGTATTGCCAGCCTTGATCCGCGGTTGGAACAAGCAGCGATGGATCTATATGCAAATGAATTTCAAACTTTCCGAAGAGTTACTCTGCCCCTAGTTGCGCCCGGAATTGCAGGCGCTGCACTTTTGGCTTTTAGCCTTTCCTTCGATGATTTTATTATTACCAATTTCAATTCTGGAACAGTTATTACTTTTCCTAAATTTGTATATACAGCGGCCGCTCGAGGGATTCCCGCACAGGCAAATGTAATTGGTTCTGGCATGTTTTTCTTAGCCCTTGCAATAGTTATAGCGGGGCAGTTCATTAATCGCCGTAAAGCGCGCTAATATAACCTTCAACTACTAGTAGTAATTGCAGAGGTGATTTCCGGGTTCTTCCGGAAAACGTGATGGCGACCATCGACCCATCGATTCTTAAACATTTATCGCATATGCAACCGCAGCTTTATTGGTTGGATGAAGACCCACTTGAACCGCAGCCGCACCCAACACTTGTGGGTGATGTGACCGCCGACTTATGCATTGTTGGAGCCGGTTACACAGGTTTGTGGACAGCGCTGTTAGCCAAGGAAGCCAATCCAGATCGTGAAGTTGTCGTCATTGAACAACGCGAAACCGGAGCAGGGGCATCTGGTCGCAATGGTGGTTTTTGCAGCTACTCACTTACTCATGGATTCATGAATGGTTACAGCCGATTTAAAGATGAAATGGCGGTTATCGAAAAGCTTGGTCGTGAGAATTTAGATGCAATTGAAGCCACGATTTCAAAGTACAAAATTGAATGTGATTTTGAATGGAATGGTGAGCTTCGTGTGGCAGTCGAAGATTGGCAGATGACTGGACTAATAGAAGAAGCCGAGCTGCGAAATTCTTTCGGCGATAATGTAGAACTTTTGACTCAGAAACAAATCCAAGCCCGAATCAAATCTCCAATTTACAAAGGCGCCCTCTGGGATCCAGATGGCACCGCACTCGTTGACCCGGCGCGCTTGGTTTGGGGTTTAGAACGTGCCTGCATCAGTCTTGGCGTAAAAATATTTGAGAATTCTCATGTAGATCGCTTGGAACAAACCAAAAATGGCATGATCGTTTACTCACCTTACGGAAGTGTTTATGCAGCAAAAGTTGCGCTGGCTACCAATGTTTTCAAATCTTTAATCAAACGTGCGCATAAATATGTAATACCTGTTTATGACTTTCAGTTAGTCACTGAACCGCTAACTGCAGAGCAGCTCCAATCAATTGGCTGGAGTGAGCGTGAAGGATTATCTGATGCTGGCAATCAATTTCATTATTATCGCCTCACAAAAGATAATGAAATTCTCTGGGGTGGTTATGACGCAATTTATAACTTCCGCGGAAAAGTTCGTCAGGAATACGAATCAGATGCAGAGACATATGCGCATTTGGCTGAAGCTTTCTTAGAAACTTTCCCGCAATTAAAGGGAATTAAGTTCACACACGGTTGGGGCGGGGCTATCGACACTTGTTCGCGCTTCTCACCATTCTGGGGTACTGCGTATAAAGGTCGGGTTGCATACGTACTTGGGTACACCGGGCTCGGCGTCGGCTCCACTCGTTTTGGCGCACAAGTCATGTTGGATTTACTCGATGGTGTTGAAAATGAACGAACCAAACTTCGCATGGTGCGCAAGAAGCCGATGCCGTTTCCTCCTGAGCCATTTAGATTCTTTTTCATTCGTCTAACACAATGGTCTATAAATCAAGCAGATAAGAACGGCGGCAAGCGCAATCTTTGGCTCAAACTCCTAGATTCGCTCGGGCTTGGTTTCGATTCTTAAAGATTTGCGCCTATCCTTAAGCAATGGTTAACCACGGCAATATGTACGGGCCAAGTTTTACCTTTCTTGGAATCCCGCAATGCGATCTTGATGATCCAAAGTCTTTTGCCGATGCAGATGTAATTATTGTTGGCGCACCAATCGATTCAGGTACTTCACATCGCTCAGGTGCCAAATTTGGGCCGCAGGCAATTCGCGGTGGAGATTACTTGCCGCATGATGCACAGCGTCCACATTTAGCCCTACGTATTGACGCTCTTCAATCACTAAAAGTTTACGATGCCGGCGATTTAATGATGCCACCAGGAGATCTCGTTAAGTCTTTAAAGGTTTTAGAAGATGCAACTGAGAAGATTTCACGCGCTGGCAAAATTCCAGTAATTCTTGGTGGTGATCACTCGATCGCATCTGCAGATGTTGCAGGTATTGCAAAGCACCGCGGACTCGGCAAAGTATCAATGATTCATTTTGATGCGCACGCCGATACAGGTGAAGATCAATTTGGTGCACTTATCGGGCACGGAACCCCAATGCGGCGCTTAATCGAAAGTGGTTCCGTTCGTGGAGATCGCTTCTTGCAACTTGGTCTGCGTGGATATTGGCCGGATAACAAAACCCTTGATTGGATGCGCGATCAAGGAATGCGTTCCTATGAAATGACAGAAATTCACCACCGTGGACTAAACACCGTACTGGACGAATCTTTTGCAACGCTAACTGATGGGTGCGATGGCGTCTTTCTTTCTGTCGATATTGATGTTGTTGATCCAGGCATGGCTCCCGGAACCGGAACGCCAGAACCTGGCGGCATGACAAGTCGCGAACTCCTTGAAGCGGTACGTCGTATTTGTCTCGAACTTCCTGTTGTCGGCATTGATGTGGTTGAGGTCGCGCCACCATTTGATTCAGCCGACATCACAGCAATCTTGGCAAATCGCGTGGTACTTGAAGCGCTCTCTGCGATTGCTAAACGCCGCAGCGGAACCCCATATTCACCAACTCAAAATCTGCTCGATCGATAATTACTAGGTTATACAAATGAAGGATTTAGTAATACTTGGTTCAACTGGATCTATCGGAGTTCAAGCTCTGGAAATTGTTGAAGCAAATCCCGCTGCATTCCGAGTGGTTGCAATTACGGCGGCAGGAACCAATCCACAAGCGTTAATTGAGCAGGCAAAGAAATTTAAAGTATCTGTTATTGGCGTAGCCATAAATGCTGATTTAATCCGCGCCGCACTTCCAGATGCGACAGTGATTGATGGGCCGGATGCATCAACTGAAATCGCTGCAATAACTTGCGACGTTGTACTTAATGCAATCACTGGATCTATCGGTCTTGGTCCAACTTTGGCTGCGCTAAAGGTCGGAAATCGCGTCGCACTGGCCAATAAAGAATCACTCGTGGCAGGCGGTGATTTAGTTATGTCAATCGCTAAGGCTGATCAATTACTTCCAGTTGATTCCGAACATTCGGCGTTGTGGCAATGTCTTATGGGCGAGAAGAAGAGTGAAGTTGCCAAGTTGATTTTAACTGCCAGCGGTGGACCATTTCGTGAGCGCTCTGATCTAAGTGACATCACGGTTGCAGAAGCGCTCAATCACCCAACTTGGACCATGGGTCCGGTTGTAACAATTAATTCGGCAACTTTGATAAATAAAGGTTTAGAAATAATTGAGGCGCACTATTTATTTGACATGCCATATTCACAAATAGATGCAGTGATACATCCGCAATCAGTGATTCATTCGATGGTGCAATATGTTGATGGCTCAACAATTGCCCAGGCTTCTCCTCCAAATATGAAAGGGCCAATCTCTCTGGCAATAAACTTTCCAGATCGTGTTAAAGGTGCAACTGCTGCAATAGATTGGTCGACTTCACATTCCTGGTCTTTCTCACCGATCGATAACACACGTTTTCCCGCAATTGATCTGGCTCGTCGCTGCGGAACATTAGGTGGGGGATTACCCGCCATTTTTAACGCAGCTAACGAAGTTTGCGTTGCCGCCTTTATCTCAGAAAAAATTGGATTTACCTCTATTATCGAAACTGTGGAAGAAGTTGTTCAATCTTTAGGCGCTAAATCAGCAGGTGCTTTGCGCGATCTGGCAGATGTCAGTGCAATCGAGAATGATGCACGCAAGATCGCCCACGAACTTATCTCGAAAGTAGCCCGCTAATGCAACTGCTCGGAATATTTGCCTTTATTTTCGCACTCCTATTCTCTGTAATGGTCCACGAGTTTGGCCATTACTTAACTGCTCGGCGATATGGAATGCGCGTCTCAGAATTCTTTTTAGGCTTTGGGAAACGCATCTGGTCCTTCCAAAAGGGTGAGACTGAATTTGGAGTAAAAGCGATTCCAGCTGGTGGTTACTGCCGCATAGAAGGAATGACCCCCGATGATGAAATGCCAGAAGGTGAAAGCGGCCGCGCCTTTTATCGCGCAAGTTCTGCCAAGAAGCTTATTGTTTTAGGTGCAGGATCTTTCTTACACTTCGTTTTGGGATATTTACTTCTCTTCGTTTTGTTATCAGGAGTCGGAGTAAATCAAGTTCTTCCTGTGATCGATAAAGTCACCGCCAATAGCGCAGCTGCCGCCGCCGGATTCGAAAAAGGCGATGAGATCATCGCGATCAACGGAGATCGTTCCACCGATTGGCAAGATCAATTAGATAAAATTCGTAATTCACAGGGGCGCGAATTAATCTTTACAATCAAGAGAGACGGCCTAGAACAAGACATTTCGGCCGCGCCAAGGATGACCGATATCGAGGATGGCACTTCACGCTATGTATTAGGTATCGTCAACGAAATTGGGACCAAGCGACTCGGAATCCTTACATCCGTTTCATCAGCCGCTAAATTAACTTGGTCATTCACAACCGCATCAGCCAAGGCTTTGATTCAATTACCAACAAAGATTCCTGCGTTATGGGGTCAAACCTTCGGTGGAGAAAAGCGCGATGAAAATGGTTTGGTTGGTGTTGTCGGAGTCGCGCGCGTATCAGGACAAGCCGCGGCAAGTGGAGTTCTATCTACTTCGGAGCGAATCGGAACATTCATTTTGATCGTTGCCAGCTTAAATATCTTTGTTGGCTTATTTAACTTGCTGCCAATTCTTCCATTAGATGGCGGCCATATGGCGGTTGCAATTGCAGATGAAATACGAGCGTTATTTGCCAGATTACGTGGTCGACCACGACCTGCTGCGATAGATGTGAAAGTGCTTACACCTGTCACGGCCGTTGTCTTTGTTATTCTCGCAGCGCTGACGGTATTGCTGCTGATCGCAGATATTTTCAATCCGATTTCACTAAACCTTTAACGGCTGAATAGGCCGATCTCTGACTTTTGAGGCAGAATATCCCCATGGTTGATCTCGGAATTCCTAGCGCCCCACCTGCACCACTTCATCCGCGTCGAAAGACCAAGCAACTGCAAGTTGGAAAAGTTGGAGTTGGAAGTGACTCGCAGGTTAGCGTGCAATCAATGTGCACCACTCTTACATCAGATGTAAATGCAACCTTGCAACAGATTGCCGAATTAACTGCAGCTGGTTGCCAGATAGTTCGCGTTGCAGTTCCGAGCCAAGATGATGCTGATGCTTTAGCGCAAATTGCCAAGAAATCACAGATTCCAGTTATTGCAGATATCCACTTCCAACCAAAATATATCTTTGCCGCAATCGATGCTGGTTGCGCTGCGGTTCGCGTAAATCCGGGAAACATTAAGCAATTTGATGACAAGGTAAAAGAAGTTGCCAAAGCTGCAGGCGATGCCGGAATTCCAATTCGAATCGGCGTTAACGCGGGATCTCTTGATCCACGTTTGTTAGCCAAGTACGGCAAGGCAACCCCTGAAGCACTTGCCGAATCAGCACTCTGGGAAGCATCTCTTTTTGAAGAGCACGGGTTCTCAGATCTAAAAATTTCAGTTAAGCATCACGATCCAGTGACAATGGTAAATGCCTACCGCATTCTTGCTTCTAAATGTGATTATCCATTGCACCTAGGTGTGACCGAAGCGGGTCCTGCATTTCAGGCAACGATTAAATCGGCGACAGCATTTGGAATTTTGTTGGCAGAAGGTATCGGAGACACCATTCGTGTTTCCATGTCAGCGCCTCCAGTTGAGGAAGTTAAAGTTGGTATTTCAATTCTTGAATCTCTCAACTTACGCCAGCGCAAATTAGAAATCGTCTCTTGCCCGTCATGTGGTCGTGCTCAGGTTGATGTTTACACATTGGCTGAAAAAGTTCAGGCCGGACTCGAGGGAATGACTGTTCCACTACGCGTTGCCGTTATGGGTTGTGTCGTAAATGGACCTGGTGAAGCGCGCGAGGCTGACCTTGGTGTCGCATCAGGAAATGGCAAGGGCCAGATATTTGTTAAGGGTCAGGTCATCAAAACTGTTCCTGAAGCGATGATTGTTGAAACGTTAATCGAAGAAGCGATGCGTCTTGCTGAAGAAATGGAAGCCGCAGGAGTTCTTTCAGGCGAACCTTCCGTCACAGTCAAGTAATTACGCGATAAGGTTGCGCCCATGTTGCGCATGTCCACCTTATTTCTTCGCACACTTCGTGATGATCCAGCAGACGCCGAAGTTCCAAGTCATAAGCTCCTAGTTCGCGCTGGATATATCCGCAGAATTGCAGCAGGAATTTACTCTTGGCTGCCACTTGGATTAATCACCTATCGCAATATTGAAAAGATCGTTCGTGATGAAATGGATAAGGCTGGCTTTCAAGAAGTACATTTCCCAGCGCTTTTGCCCCGCGAACCATACGAGGCGACAAACCGCTGGGCAGATTACGGGCCATCTCTATTTCGTCTGCAAGATCGCAAGGGTGGGGATTACTTACTAGCCCCAACCCATGAAGAAATGTTTACCTTAATGGTTAAGGGCGAATATTCGTCTTACAAAGATTTACCACTAATCATTTATCAGATTCAGAATAAATTCCGTGATGAGGCCCGTCCACGCAGTGGAATTATCCGCGGCCGCGAATTCGTTATGAAGGATTCTTACTCCTTTGATTTAACCGATGAAGGCTTAGATGTTTCATACCAAAGACATCGTGATGCATATATCAAAACATTTAAACGCCTTCACCTAAATTACAACATAGTCAAGGCTGTCTCTGGCGCTATGGGTGGATCTAAATCCGAGGAATTCTTAGCACCTTGTGAAACAGGTGAAGATACTTACGTTCTCTGTCCTAAGTGTGGATTTGCTGCGAATGTAGAAGCGATGGTTACAAAAGTTGCGGCG
>CAITKS010000012.1 GCA_903893085.1 uncultured Actinomycetes bacterium
AGTTCGCGGATCGCGACCGAAGAAGTTTTCGCGGATGTAGGCACCACTTTCGCCCTTAAATGTTTGGTAATCACCATCAAGAGTTGTATTCATGATGTTTACAAGAGCGCCTTCGCGATCTTGGGCCAATAGAGGATCCCATTCGCGACCCCAAACAACCTTAATAACATTCCAACCAGCGCCACCAAAAGTTGATTCAAGCTCTTGAATAATCTTGCCGTTTCCGCGAACTGGGCCATCAAGGCGTTGCAAGTTACAGTTAACAACGAATGTTAAGTTATCTAGATTCTCGCGTGATGCCAGACCAATTGCGCCCAAAGTATCTACTTCATCAACTTCACCATCGCCAAGAAATGCCCAAACATTTTGTTGGCTAGTGTCTTTGATTCCGCGATTATGTAAGTAACGGTTAAAGCGCGCTTGATAAATCGCGTTTATCGGACCAATACCCATTGAAACTGTTGGGAATTGCCAGAACTCTGGCATCAAACGAGGGTGCGGGTAAGAAGAAAGTCCGCCACCTTGATGTGAAAGTTCTTGGCGGAAACCATCCAACTGATGTTCGCTTAAGCGACCTTCCATAAATGCACGTGCATACATTCCGGGAGATGCGTGGCCTTGGAAGAAAATTTGATCTCCGCCACCTGGGTGATCTTGTCCGCGGAAGAAGTGGTTAAAACCAACTTCATACAAAGCCGCAGATGAAGCGTAAGTAGAAATATGTCCGCCGACTCCGATACCTGGGCGCTGTGCACGGTGCACCAACATCGCAGCGTTCCAACGAATGTATGCGCGGATTCGGCGTTCAATCGCTTCATCGCCAGGAAATGCTGGTTCGTTCTCTGGAGTAATTGTGTTGATGTAATCGGTATTGCGAAGTGCTGCGACTCCGATATTTTTTTCGTGTGCGCGCTGTAGCAACTTCAAAATTAAGTAACGTGCGCGGACTGGTCCTGCGCTGTTGAGGGCGGCATCAAAGGATGCCTGCCACTCGGCGGTTTCGGTTGGGTCGATATCTACAAGTTGATCGATGATCTGATCTGGGACGCCGAAGTTCTCGCTCATGGCTCTATTCTCGCGCCTACGCCTTAGTAGAGCAAAATCTGGCGAGTTTTCGTCTCACAAAAGCCACTAGAAATACATCGAGAATGCTCTTGTCAAAGCGCCCTCTATTCGGTGGACTTACCCCGTGGCAAAGGGCATGGGATTTGCACAAGGGGAGCTTGTCCTCGAGGTGGGATACGACTCAGATTGCGATGACGCATTGCGCAATGAGATATCTGCAACGATTAAAACAGATTTTCTCGAAGGCGCTGCAACCGAAGTTGTTGATGCAGTAATTCTCTGGTGGCGCGATGGTGATGGCGATCTCGTTGATGAATTAATGGATGCACTTACTTATTTGAGTGAAACCGGACCAATCTGGGTATTAACGCCAAAGATGGGTCGCCCCGGCCATGTCGAACCGAGTGATATTCAAGATGCCGCACCGATTGCGGGATTGAGCCAAACATCAACGATCGCGGTTGCAAATGATTGGACAGCAACACGTCTAGTCGCACGAAAGCCCGGCAAGCGATAGATTTCGCACATGAGCCAAAATACATCAGGTCTATCAGTCGGAACAGCCGCCCCAGATTTTGAATTAAAAGATCAACACGGCGCCAAAGTTTCATTATCTTCATTTAAGGGAAAGAAAAACGTAGTAGTTCTCTTTATTCCTTTTGCATTTACCGGTACGTGCACAGGCGAACTTTGCGCAATCCGTGATGATCTTGCGGCATTTCAAAATGATGATGTGCAAGTACTCGCTATCTCTTGCGATTCACCATTTACACAAAAAGTTTTCGCTGAGCAAGAAGGTTACAAATTCCCTGTACTCGCTGATTTCTGGCCACACGGTGCAGCAGCAAAGGCTTACGAAATTTTCAACGAAGAACTAGGTTGCGCTCTGCGCGGTACCTTCATCATCGATAAATCAGGCGTAATTCGCTGGGCTGTTGTAAATGGCCTTGGGGATGCGCGTAATCAAGGGGATTACAAGGCTGCGATCGCTGCTCTTTAGTTAAGGTAGTATTTCCCACGCAGCAATCGGGTGCTTAGCTCAGTGGTAGAGCGTCTCGTTTACACCGAGAATGTCGGGGGTTCGAAACCCTCAGCGCCCACAAGAAAATTCCATACGCTTCATCCACTCTTTGGAGGCACTTATGAAAGCCACCCTGAGTGATCAACGCTCGATTTTAGATATCCAAGGTTTTGATTTCACAACCACTTCTCTAAGTGCCAAGGCTGCAGCGCTTCCAGAAATTGCAACAATTGCCTCGCTAACTATCAAATCTAATAACGCTCGTGACCTGCGTATTGCTGCCGAGACCGAACTCAGTGATGTTAAGCGCGAGCTAAACCGCGCCGAAACTGATGTCGAACAAGTCATTTCTCGTATCACCCGCGATGAAACTCGCTTGGGATCGGGCACAGGCTCTGCCAAGGAGTTAGAACAACTGCAGCACGAATTAGTTTCGCTAGCCGCACGCCGTGCTGAGCTTGAAGAAGTTGAACTTGAAATCATGATGCGTGTTGATGGCATCAAGGATCGCATCACCGCGTTGCAAGGTGAGGAATCAGCGCTTGCACTTGAAATTGCTAATCTAGAAATCTCAAAAGAGAACGCAC
>CAITKS010000013.1 GCA_903893085.1 uncultured Actinomycetes bacterium
CCAGCGAAATATCGCGCTTTTCCGGATTTTGTTATGCCGGCTGGCGTAGAAGTAATAAAGGCTGGCGAAGTAGCTGCACTTGCAAGATTTAAAGAATTTACCAAAAACGGTTTAGAAAGTTACGACGAGAACCGTAACTTTGCAGCCATTGATGGCACATCCAAGATGAGTACATATTTAAAGTTTGGCGAGATCCACCCCCGCACATTGCTGCAAAACTTAGGTGACTCCAAAGCCCACGATACTTTCCGTAAAGAAATTGCTTGGCGCGAGTTCTATGCCGATGTGCTCGTCAATAACCCACATACCGATACTGACTACTACGCACCGCAATTCAAGGCGATGCGTTATGACAAGCCAGGCAAGCAATTTAAGGCTTGGTGCGAAGGTAAAACCGGCTACCCGTTTGTAGATGCGGCGATGCGCCAATTAGTTAAAGAAGGTTGGATGCATAACCGCACCCGCATGGTCGTGGCATCTTTCTTAGTTAAAGATCTGCACCTCGAATGGCAGCTTGGTGAGAGATTCTTCGCCGAACATTTAGTTGATTTCGATCCCGCATCAAATGCCCACGGTTGGCAGTGGACTGCCGGCACCGGCACAGATGCATCTCCGTATTACCGCGTATTTAATCCAATCGAACAAGGTCGCCGCTTTGATGAAAATGGTGATTACATTCGAAAGTATGTTCCTGAGTTAGCGCATCTATCTGCATCCGAAATCCACGAACCATGGCTCTTCTTAGATGGATATTCCAAGGGATATAGCGAGCGAATTGTTGATCACGCGACAGAACGTTTGGAATCACTCGAGCGACTAAAAGAAATTAAGGCTGATAAACCGCTGCCTCCACAATAGATTTTCCGCTGCGTTTTGCTTCATACATCGCAGCATCGGCACGTTGTAGCAAGTCACCGTTCTTATCGTTTCTAACATGTCCGATACTCACGCTAATTGAAATTTGGTTTCCACCAACTACAAATGGATAACTCAACGTCGCCTTTAAGGCGCGAGCAACTTCCAGAGTTGAACCTTCATCACCTAAGACGATCACGCCAAATTCATCACCACCTAATCTGGCTAAAACTGATCCAGTTGGAAGTGAGCGGCTAAAACGTTGCGCGACTTGGCGCAATATTTGATCACCCATCTCGTGGCCATACTGATCATTTACTGGTTTGAAGCCATCGAGATCTAATAGAAGTAACGCTCCTTCTACGCCGCTGAGCGCTCCAATTTCAGCAATTAATCTGCGGCGATTAGGCAGTCCAGTTAGCTCATCGGTGCGCGCCAAGATCTTCTCTTCACCTAAATTACTTGCCTGCCTAATTACTAAAGTCATGCGGATAAAGGCGAGAAAAAGCGTTGTAATAGTTGGAATCACCACATAAACCGGGAAGTAATCGGGGCGAAGTGCAATTGCAGAAAGTAGCGCTGGGCTTATAAATATGGAGACCGCAATTAGAGCTGGATGAATTTTTGAATCGCTTTGTTCGCGATTTGGAGTCGCCCAAAGCGATA
>CAITKS010000014.1 GCA_903893085.1 uncultured Actinomycetes bacterium
AAATGCCTTTAAATTAGACTACCTACCTCGCCCCGATTGGGGAGAGATTTCCTAGAAAGGGAAATTAGTGCGCAGTTCAAATCCAGTACTAACTCGTTCGAACCGTGGCTTTGCACAAATGGATGCAACACGTCTCGATAACGATTCGCTAGAAGCCACATACGCAGCACCATCAGCATCATCACTTCGCACCGGTCGTATGACTATGGACGATGTTGTTATGCGCACCGCAACTTTGTTTGCAGTGTTGGTTGCAGTTGGAGCATTTGCTTGGGGTGCAAACAACCCTGCGCTTGCACTTGTTGGTTTCATCGGCGGTTTTGTTCTTGCATTGGTTAACTCATTCTCAAAGAAAGTTCGTGTGCCGCTGATAATTGCTTATGCAGCTGCGCAAGGACTTGCACTCGGAACAATCAGCCGTATTTACAACGAAGCGTATGCAGGAATCGTTGGCCAAGCAGTCATCGGAACGCTCTGTGCATTCGGTGGAATCTTGGTTGCATACCGCAGCGGCAAGATCCGCGTAACACCTAAGTTCACTCGCATCATGCTTGGTGCATTGATGGGTTACTTCGTATTTGGAATCATCACGATGTTTACTGGTTTCCCAGGGGGATCAACTGGTCTTCTTATTGCAGTTGCTGGTGTTGCACTTGCGACATTCTTCTTGGTTCTAGATTTTGATCAGATCGAACGCACAATCGCTGCAGGGGCTCCACAACAAGAGTCATGGCGTATGGCATTTGGTTTGATGGTGACAATTGTTTGGTTGTACATGGAAGTTTTGAGATTGCTCTCGATTCTTCGCAATAACGACTAAAGAAAGTAATTAACGGGATTGCCCGAGATGCGAAGGTCGCGTCTCGGGCAATTTTGTTGCTGCAATTAAAGCAATAAACATGAGTACTGCACTTACGGCAAAGGCGGGGCGGAAGCCGTAATGATCGGCGATAAAGCCGAGTGCAATTGGCGCAACCATGGCTCCGGCATCACCTGACATCTGAAAGAGTGCGATAACTTGCCCACCTTTACCTTTCATAACATCTCCAACAATCGCTGAAGGAGTTGTTGATAGGAAGGCTGCTCCCACGCCAGATATAGCCATGGAAATTAAGAACATCCAAGGTTGATAAGTGAAGAGCAAAATTATTACCGAAACAGTGACGAGCGATGAACCGATAAGAGCTGAAAACTTGCGCCCATTTTTATCAGAGAGACTGCCTGCTTTTAGGAGAAGAATTCCTTGGACGATAGATGCGATTGTAAATCCGACGCCGAGGAAACTTGCCGTTGATTTCAAATCTTCCACCATGAATAGAGGAAGGATTGAACGGCTCATCCCAAAGAAGATTGAGGCGCTGCAAAAGGAAATAATTAGCGCAATTAGATAAGGCTTACTGGAAAGGGCTTCTCGGAGGGAAGTTTTTTCCTTCGCGCTCTTTTCAGTTGGACGTGCAGCAAGTGCCGAATTTCTAAGAAGGAAACCGCCAGCTGCACTTGAGATAACTAACATGAAAGCGTAAATAAGTAGTGGTGCGCGTAGTGATATTCCGGTTAAGAAACCACCAATGACTGGACCGGCCATCATGCCCAGCAAGAAGCTTCCGTTGTAAAGGGATTGTGCGCGGGCTCGTCTTGTGTCATCTACAGCGCGCAAAATAATTGACCCTGCTGCGACTGAGAACATTGATGAGCCAAGGCCACCTGCAGCGCGAAAGATCAATAATTGTTCGTAATTTTGCGCTAGCGCCGCAGCAAATGAAGAGATTGCAACAAAGCCAACGCCAGTTGTATAAACAATTCTTTCACCGAATTTATCAACTAACTTTCCTGAAAATAGCCCACTTGCAAATCTAGCCAGTGCAAATGAAGAGATAATCAAGCCTACTTGGGCGTTATTTACACCAAAAGATTTAGCAAATAAAGGAATTGTTGGCGCGATGATTCCGAATCCAACTGCAACAAAGAATGATGCAAAGACAAGAACACCAACCTCGCGCGGAAATTCTGCGAAAGGGTTGGTGAACTTAGTCTTCAACTTCAATTCGAATTAACCCAGTGATTCGCCGGCTGATTCTTCACGAGCCGCTGCGTAGTCCTTATTGGTACGTAGCGGAGTTTCACGAAGGAATAGCGCAAGCAAGAATCCAGCGGCTGTAATTGGTGCCGCTGTTAGGAACACGATGTGGAATGAACTTACAAAGGCATCAAGTGCCGTTGTCTGAATAACAGGTGGCAATGTTTGCAGAACTGCAGTATTGCTTTGTATTCCTTCCAACTTAGCAGGATCGAATCCAGCTACAGCCTCAGGGTTGGTAGTTGCTAATTTATTGAAGTTTTCGGCTAAGTAATGTCCTAAGCGGTTTGTCAGAATGGTTCCGAAAACCGCTGTTCCAAATACGCTACCAAGTGAGCGGAAGAAAGTGTTTGAGCTTGTCGCTACACCCATATCTTTAAATTCCACAGAATTTTGAAGCGCTATAACAATTGTTTGCATTGATAGACCAAGACCAGCACCGACCAAAATTGCGTAGATTGATAACTGCCAGAATGGTGTTTCAGTGTTTAGCGTTGTCATTAGCAAGATTCCAACGGTCATTACCGCGGTACCGATAATTGGGAAGCGCTTATAATGACCATGTTTGGTGATTGCTTTACCGCTATAAATTGAAGTTGAGACGATTCCAAGCATAAATGGAATCAATTTCAAGCCTGCTTCCGTTGCGGTATCGCCCTTAACCACCTGGAGGTAAAGAGGCAACATAACAATCGCACCGAACATCCCAGCACCGATGATGAAGCCAAGTGCTGATGTAAGTGAAAATGTGTGATTCTTGAAGAGTGATAAAGGCAAGATTGGTTCTACTGCTTTGCCTTCCCAGTAAATAAATATGAAGGTAAGTGCAATACCTGCAAATAGGAATTCAAGTGTTGTTGAGTTCCCCCATCCACGTTCTGGACCGTAGATTGAAACGGCTAACAAAGTTGCGCAAACAGCAGCCACCATCAGCAGTGCACCCAAGTAATCGATCTTGTGGTCGCGCTTTACCTTTGGAATATGTAAAACGGCAGATGTAATGGCAAGTGCTGCAATACCAAATGGAATGTTTATGTAAAAAATCCAACGCCACCCGGTTACGCCAAGGATGGTGGCATGGTCAGAGAAGAATCCACCAAGCAACGGGCCAGCAACAGATGAAAGACCCCAAACCGCGCCGAAGTAACCCTGATAACGACCACGTTCGCGTGGAGGGACGATGTCACCAATGATTACGAAAGTTAGTGCCATCAAACCGCCTGCACCCAAACCTTGAATAGCGCGTGTACCGATTAGCTGGGCCATATTTTGTGATGCTCCAGCAAGAAGTGAACCAATTAAGAATGTGACGATTGCAAATTGGAAAACAATGCGGCGTCCATAAATATCAGAGATTTTTCCGTACAAAGGCGTAGATGCAGTTGAAGTAAGTAGGTATGCAGTAACAACCCAGGTGTAATGATTAAGACCATTAAAATCTTCGACAATGCTTTTCAGCGCCGTTGAAACAATGGTCTGATCGAGGGCTGCCAAGAGCATGCCGGTCATGAGACCGCCGAGGATGACCATAATTTCTTTGTGCGTATGTTCTTTTACTGGGCCATGGTTTGACATTGGTGCCTCTCAGAATCGCTCATTTTGTGGATATATTTAATAATCCAATAGCGGTAAGTTTACTCCGTGAAATCTGTTATCGCTGAAGACTTAGTTAAAACTTATCGCAATGGGGCAGTACGTGCCTTAGATCACCTGTCACTCGATGTTGAAGAAGGCACTGTATTAAGCGTGCTTGGACCAAATGGTGCAGGCAAGACAACTTGTGTGCGCATTTTGGCAACTCTATTGCGCCCAGATTCAGGTCGCGCGATGGTTGGTGGCATTGATGTAATTAAGCATCCTGAAAAAGTTCGCGAAGTAATTGGTTTATCAGGTCAGTATGCCGCTGTCGATGAGATTTTAACTGGCTGGGATAACTTGGTGATGTTTGGCCAGCTTTATCACCTGGGTAAAAAAGAAGCGGTAGCGCGTGCAGATGAACTTCTTGAAAGATTCTCACTTACAGAAAGTGCCAAGCGCCCAATCAAGACTTATTCAGGTGGAATGCGTCGCCGTCTTGATTTAGCAGCATCGCTAATCGTTAAACCAAAAGTTCTCTTCTTAGATGAGCCAACAACGGGCCTTGACCCACGTGGCCGCCAGGAAATGTGGAGCGTTATTGAAGAGTTAGTTAAAGGCGGCGTTACTTTGCTACTTACTACTCAATATCTCGAAGAAGCCGATCAATTAGCAGATGAGATCGCAGTTATCGATCATGGAAAAGTTATTGCTCGCGGAACATCCGATGCGCTTAAAAAACAAGTCGGTGGCGAACGTTTGGAAATTGTTGTTGAGTCGCACAACATCGCAAAGGCTATGGAAGTTGTTGCAAATATCAGCGGTAATAAAGCCAGCCTTGATGAGGGTCTGCGCATGATTTCGGCGCCAGTTTCAACTGGTGCAACTGCGTTAATCGAAACGTTGCGCTCTTTAGATTCAGCAGGAATCCATCCGCTTGATGTTGGGCTAAAACGTCCATCACTTGATGACGTTTTCTTATCTCTTACTGGCCACGCTGCCGAGGAGAAGACCGCTGAAGAAGAAGTTTCAACTGGTCGCAGAAAGAAGGCGAAAAAATGAGCGCTTTCAAAGACACGATGATCATTACGCAACGTCAGTTGCGCTTGTTAACTCGCGTTCCAGAAGTTTTGATCTTCTCAACAATTCAGCCAGTTATGTTTGTACTTTTATTCCGTTATGTATTCGGTGGTTCAATCGATACTGGTCAGCCAGGTGGATATGTACAACTTTTGATGCCCGGAATTTTCGTGCAGACCGTTGCATTTACATTGGCCGGCACCGCGTCTGGTCTAGCTGAAGATCTTAAGAAAGGTCTGATTGATCGCTTTAGATCTCTGCCGATTTCGCAATCAGCGTTAGTTGTTGGTCGCACACTTGGGGACTCTCTACTAAACATCGTGGTTCTTGCAGTTATGGGAATCGCTGGATATGTCGTTGGATGGCGTCCATCCTCAGGAGTAATTAACGTTGCAATCGGATTTATTTTCCTATTGTCATTTGGTTACGCACTCTCTTGGGTCGGAATCTACGTTGGGCTATCGGCATCCGATGCGCGCGTGGTGCAGAACGTAAGTTTTATCATTACTTTCCCACTTACATTCTTATCCAATGCTTTCGCACCAACCACCGGAATGCCACGGGCGCTGCAGTACTTTGCAGAATGGAATCCAGTTTCAACGATGGTTGCGGCTTGTCGCGAACTCTTTGGTTTGGAAAATCAATTCGGCGCTACCGCTGGATCATTTCCGAGCGAAAATCCTTTAATTACTTCATTTATCTACATGCTAATTATCATGGCGATATTTGTTCCGCTAAGTGTCAGAAAATATAAGCGCGCAGCAGATTAGGAAATTAGTGCGATTCGCGAGAGATATGTTCTCCGCTGGATCCAACTAAGAAATCTAAATCGCAACCGGTATCGGCCTGCATTACGTGGTCGATATATAGCTTCTGCCAACCACGATCTGACTTTGCAAAGCCATCAACCGTTGCAGCGTTTGGCTTGCGCGCTGCTAAATCAGCATCTGAAATATCAATATTCAAGGTGCGCGCCTCGACGTCCAAAGTTATGTAATCACCAGTTTGCACTAATCCAAGTGGGCCACCTGCGGCGGCTTCTGGTGCAACGTGCAATACAACTGTTCCGTAAGCAGTTCCGCTCATGCGACCATCACAGATACGCACCATGTCGCGCACGCCTTTGTCGAGCATCTTCTGAGGCATTGGCATATT
>CAITKS010000015.1 GCA_903893085.1 uncultured Actinomycetes bacterium
AATGGAGCTACCGAAATTTAAACCAATGCAATACACAATTGGGTTAGATAACCAAGCCATACAAACTGAAGCAATGTTAATTGCCGTCGCCAACGGTTCCAGTTACGGGGGAGGAATGTTGGTTTGTCCAGATGCTGATATCCATGATGGACTCTTCGATGTAATGGTCTTGCGTCCAGTAAGTAAAGTTGAGTTCCTTAAGGTCTTTCCAAAAGTATTTAAAGGTGCGCATATTGATCATCCAAAGGTAGATATATATCGCACCAAGAAAGTCTCACTTGCAGCACCAGCTATTGCTTATGCCGATGGCGAAAGAATTGGCGGATTACCAGTTCAGGCAGAATGTATGGCAGGTGCTGGACTATCGTGGACCCCATGACCACACCTGCTGCCAAGTACGCTGCGGCAAAGGCACGGGCCAAGCACTTAGTAACCCAAGACTTCATCTCTGAATTCGAATTTCCTTTTGATCAGTTTCAGATCGATGCCTGCCACGCCGTGGAAAGTGGTCATGGAGTCCTTGTTGCAGCGCCAACTGGAGCCGGTAAAACTGTTGTCGGAGAATTTGCAGCTTATCTGGCGCTTCGAAACGGTAAGAAATGCTTTTACACAACCCCCATAAAAGCGCTCTCAAATCAGAAGTTTCAAGAATTTGTTGCTCGTTTTGGTGAAGATCGTGTTGGTTTGTTAACCGGTGATACAAATGTCAACTCCGAAGCAGACATCCTGGTCATGACAACAGAAGTTCTGCGCAACATGTTGTACGCAAACTCTTCTACGCTAACCAATTTGGGCTCTGTGGTGATGGATGAAGTCCATTATCTTGCAGATAAATTCCGTGGGGCGGTTTGGGAAGAAGTGCTCATCCATTTGATGGAGTCGGTTCAAGTTATTTCCCTATCTGCCACAGTCTCTAACGCTGAAGAATTTGGAGAATGGCTCGGAGAAGTACGCGGTCAGACCGATGTAATTCTGAGTGAGCACCGTCCCATACCGCTCTATCAACACGTTTTGATTAACTCGAATCTCGTTGATTTATTTAGCCAACCAGGAAAGATAAATCCAGAGATATTGACGCTCGAGCGCGAAGCGATGCGAAAGGTACGTATACCTCGACATCGCCGTGAACAATGGGGCGCTCAAGAATCGCGACTTTCAAGAGCTGAGATAATTGAAAAACTAAATCGCGAGAATCTTTTGCCGGCAATCACCTTTATCTTTTCGCGCATGGGTTGTGACGCGGCTGTGAAGCAATGCTTAGCCGCTGGCTTAAAACTTACCAATACCGAAGAACGTGCCGAAATCCTTGCTACCGCTGAAAAGTACACATCGAATCTGCCAGATGAAGATTTGGAAGTTCTGGGTTATCGCGAATGGATTACCGCTCTCGAAAGAGGAATCGCAGCGCACCATGCTGGTTTATTGCCAAGCTTTAAGAACGCGGTAGAAGACTTATTCCAACGTGGTTTGGTGAAGGCAGTCTTTGCTACCGAAACTTTAGCGTTGGGTATAAACATGCCGGCGCGCACCGTTGTTTTAGAGAAGTTAACTAAATGGAATGGCGAAGCCCACGTTCCAATTACTCCGGGGGAGTACACACAGTTAACCGGCCGTGCCGGTCGTCGTGGAATTGATATTGAAGGTAACGCTGTTGTTCAGTGGTCACCAACAGTAGATTCGGCCACTGCGGCAGGGTTGGCATCAACTCGAACATACCCACTTCGTTCCTCATTTACTCCTACATACAACATGGCGATCAATCTAATCGCTAGATTTGGTCGCGAAAGAGCGCATGGAAGTTTGGAATCATCATTTGCCCAATTCCAAGCAGATCGCGCAGTTGTTGGACTCGTCAGACAGATAAAGAAGAACGATGGGGCCCGAGCGGAACTAATTGAAAGTGCTAAATGTCATCTCGGTGATTTTGAAAGCTATGCCAAGATTAGATCGGAAATAAAAGAACTCGAGAAGTTGCTATCAAAGCGCGATGGTCGCCGTACATTTGATAATCGCCAACGCGCCCATATGGAATCTGAAATAGATGGCTTACGTCGTGCTTCGCGAGGCCATGCTTGTCATTCTTGTAATGACCGAGAAACACACGCAAGATTTGCCGAAAGAGCAGAGCGAATATCACGAGAATCTGATGGGTTAAGGGCTCGTGTAGAAAATCGAACACATGTGATTGCTAAGACCTTTGATCGAATCTGTGATGTTCTAACGCATCTGGGATATATCGAAGGGGAGAAACCATTACCGCAAGGGAAAATTCTGGCAAAGATCTATGCTGAATCAGATCTGTTATTGACCGAGACGATCCGCGAAGGAATCCTCGATAACTTATCTGCACCGGAACTTCTATCAGTAGCCTCGTCAATGATTTTCCAATCAAGATCCCGTGAAGATTTTGCACCGAAAATGCCACATCAAAACGTTGCAAATGCACTTGCATCCATAACGCGACTTTGGGCCAAACTTGAGGAAATTGAGAATGAATTTGATGTAAAAACACAGAAAGAACCAGACTTTGGTTTCGCTTACATTTCTTACCGTTGGGCGCAGGGGAATTCACTAACCAATGTTTTAAAGGGCAGCGATATGTCGGTTGGCGATTTCGTTAGATCTACAAAGCAACTGATGGATCTGTTGATGCAAATTGCCGGAGCAAGTGAGCAACTGCGTCCAGTTTGTCGCGAAGCCATAAAGCGTTTAGATCGAGGCGTGGTTTCATATATGGTGGATGACCTATGACCCTGATGCTTCTTGATAGCGCATCTCTTTGGTATCGCGCCTATTACGGTATGCCAGATACTTTATTGGCACCTGATGGAACTCCCGTAAATGCAATTCGTGGATATTTGGATATGACGGCGCGTTTGATCGGGATGTACTCACCGAAGAGAATTGTTGCCTGCATCGAAGGGGATTGGCGGCCTTCTTGGAGAGTGGAACTATTTCCCGATTACAAAGCAAATCGTGTTGATGCCGATGGTGAAGGTGAAGAAGAACCAGATTTACTAACGCCACAGATTCCGATTTTGCTCGATCTATTGGATCTATTTGGAATACCGATGGTTGGTGTTGATGATTATGAAGCAGATGATGTTATGGCAACTTTTGCCGTCCAAGAAAAAGGTCCAATTAGAATCGTCACCGGCGATAGAGATTTGTTCCAGTTAGTTGATGATAAACGTGATGTAAAAGTTGTGTACCTAGCGCGTGGTTTATCGCAGCACGATTTAGTCGATATCGCATGGGTAAGCCGCAAGTATGAAATACCAGGCGATAGATATGCGCTATTCGCGATGTTTCGCGGTGATCCTTCTGATGGTTTGCCAGGAGTCCGCGGAATAGGTGAAAAAGGTGCGGCGCTGATTGCAAAGAATTTTGCAACAACCGATGAAGCACTAGCTGGCGCGCACGCGGCGCATCCAGCGTTAAGTCCCGCGCTAGCTAAAAAAATTATCGCCGGAACAGACTATTTAAAGATCGCGCCAACTTTAGTTCACTGCGCTACAGATGTCGCCTTGCCTAAATTGGATTTAGCTATGCCTGCCGCACCGAGTGATCTTTCAAAGCTCTATGAGATGAAAGAAAGGTACGGACTAGGGGCGAGTGTAGATAGGTTGATTGCAGCACTGAAATGGTGAAGATTTTTATTTCGGCCTTCCTGGCTAGCGCCGCCTTCGAACCAATCG
>CAITKS010000016.1 GCA_903893085.1 uncultured Actinomycetes bacterium
AATCACTGACTTCATCAACTGCTACTTCACTTATCGCAGCACGAGTTATAGGAAAGATTCTTGGTATTACGCTTTTCGCTTGGCTTGCCGTAAAAATAAAACTTACCCACTTGCCAAAAGACCTTCGCTTTTCAGAAATCGCTGGTGTTGGCGCCTTGGCAGGTATGGGGCTAACTGTCGCGTTGGTTATTTCAGAGGTGGCAATTGAAAGTGAAATAGTTCAAGGTGAGGTGAAAGCCGGTCTGATAATTTCTGCAGTTATCTCAGGGTTGATAGGTTATTTCTGGCTTAAGCGCTCTCCTGCTTTGCGATAGTAGATCGCGACAATAATGAGTGTCCAATAGCGCCTACAGCCAAGGCGAAAAGAACTCCAACGTTTGCAAACGCCCAGGGTCCCTCTTTTCCTCCAATTAGGAAGAGCAAGTAGCCCTGCCACGATAACCAGCTAGCAAAAGTATTAGTCACAAATCCCCAGCCGATAAATGAGCCGATTGCCATGATCGTAAGAGGGCGCCAATTCCACAGACCGTAACGACCCGTTGCTGAATAAAGATCTTCTTCAACAAATGGATTGCGTCGTAACAAGACGTCAGTGACAAATATGGCTGACCAAGTGGCGATAGGTACGCCAAGAGTGATTAAGAACCCTTGGAATGGGAAGAAAAAGTTATCGGCAATCCATACGATGTAGATAGTTCCAAGCAACATAATTGCGCCATCGAAACTTGCAGCAATGTGACGCTTGATAGGAAGACCCACAGAAATAAGGGTCAATCCAGATGAATATAGATCGAGAATCGCACCACCTACTAAACCTAAGATTGCAATTAACGCGAAGATTGCGAGATACCAAGTAGGAAGTAACGTCGTTAGCGCACCAATTGGATCCATTGCAATCGCTTCAGCCAATTTTGAATCACTGCCAGCCAAGAGTGCGCCGTACGTTACTAAACCTATTGGAACAATAGATGCTCCTAGAACAGTCCAGCCAACTACGGAGCGACTAGAAGTTGTGCGTGGTAAGTAACGCGAATAATCAGCGGCTGAATTAACCCAACCAAGTCCAATTCCAGTGATTCCGAATATCAGCGCACCGATGAATCCTTGAGAATTTCCAGCAGGAATCTTTGAGACTGCGCTCCAGTCAACTGAATCTGCGGTCAGAACAATGTAAAGAACTGTTGCAGCGACCGTAACGATAGTTAAATACTTTTGTAAGCGCATGATTACGGTATGGCCAAGTACTCCCCCATATATCGTCAGTCCAGCAGCAATAACAAAACCTAGAGCCATCGCCAAGTCGCGATCAACGTCTGCCAAACGGATCAAAATCGTTCCTGTTGCAAGTGTTGCTAAAGAAACCAGAACCGTCTCCCAACCAACGAATATCAAGTAAGAGAGAAGCCCGGGAACAATATTTCCCTTAATTCCAAAAGTGGCCCGCGAGAGAACCATGGTCGGAGCGTTAGAGCGTTTGCCAGCGAGTGAGCTGAAACCAACTAGGAGAAATGAAAGTACTGTGCCGATAAATGCCGCTGCAGTTGCTTGCCAGAATGAGATTCCAAAACCGAGAAAGAATGAGCCATAGGAAAGTGCCAAAAGCGAGACATTGGCGCCACACCATGGCCAAAAGAGAGATGAAGCCTTTCCCGTGCGTTCCGACTCGGAAATGACATTGGTTCCATTTAATTCAAGATTCAAACTTATCTACCCTTTTCTCATCTTTTTAACCACATCAACAGCTAAGTGCACAAGAATACCAATAACAATCCCCCAAATAAGATCTATAAATAATGTAACCAGGGCAGTGATTATTAACACCGCAGCCTCCGCCTTTGTTGTTCTAAGAGATTCGGCAATCGCTGCGGGATTTAAGATTCGATAACTGATTCCTATTAACACACCAGCAATTGCCGCTGTTGGGATTTCACTGATTATTGGTGCCAGAATTAGAACCACTGCAAGCAAAGTCACCGAATGAAAAATAGCGGCAACTCTGGTTTTCGCACCGCCTCTAACGTTGACACTTGTTCTAGCGATAGCACCAGTTGCGGGCATTCCGCCGAAGATTGAAGAGCCGATTGTTGCAAGACCCTGGCCAATTAACTCTTTATTTGGAGAATACTTCTCGTTTCCGTGGGCATGGACCATTCCATCGGCCACTCTGGCTGAAAGAAGTGATTCGATAGCCGCCAATATCGCGATTAAAAAGGCTGGCCACACTAAGAACTTAAAATCACCAAAAGAAATATCACCAACAGACCAAGTCCCGATCGATCGTGGAATTTCTCCGATGGTGTGAACTGATAAATTAAAGATATTTACTATGAGCGTTGTAAATAAAATGGCGACTGCGCTTGCGGGAATGTGAACCTTGATTCCAATTCGTGCGGCAATCTTTGGGTAGCTAAATTTAGCCAGCAAGGTAAGAACCACTACAGCCAAAGATTGCCAATGCAAACCAATCTGCAGTGCACTTCGCAACGTCTTATAAGCGACTATCACCGTCTTATCACCATCAGCCTTCACGACTTCTAGCGCAAGCGGAAGTTGTTGCAAAGCGATAACTATGGCGATTCCAACTGTAAAGCCCTCAACTACAGCCCAGGGGACTTTATTCATAACAGTTCCCAAGCGCAGCGCTGCAGCGATTAAGACAAAAACTCCTGCTATTAATCCAAGTACTGGAATTGCCTCGGCTCCATATTTGGAAACTATCGGAATCAGAACAACCGTCATCGCACCGGTTGGTCCACTTACCTGATATCTAGAGCCACCAAAGAGCGCTGCAACCAGACCCGCAATAATCGCTGTGGTTAGTCCTGCAGCTGCGCTCATTCCGGTGGTAACGGCGAAACCCAGCGCCAATGGCAGCGCCACAATTGCAACAGTCAGCCCTGCAATTAAGTCCTTGTTTAGATCAGAGCGATTGGTTGGAAAGTCATTTCTAGATAAATAAGAAATGCGCATATCTGCATCTTAGTTCTTTTCAAACGAATTTACTTGGCTGAGCGTAACTATCTGGCTTGCAATCTCTAGTCAAGAAAGAAGTCAAGAAGAAAATCCGTCGTTCCTGGGACCACGGAATACTTCTCAAGATCTGTAATACCAACTGTTGCCAACACCTCATCATCAACGAAGAAGTTTCCAGTGCATTCTTTTGATACGCGATTCAATATTTCATAAGCTGCATCTGCCAGAATTTCAGGAGTGCGGCAAGCAGCAGTATCGATCCCAGGAATCATTTGCAGAGCCGCAGTATCAATGGCAGTACGTGGCCATAGTGCATTTACAGCAATACCGGTCTTTCTAAATTCTTCAGACATTCCCAAAACGCACATAGACATTCCATACTTTGCCATTGTGTAGGCAACGTGGTGTTGGAACCATTTTGTTTTCATAGATAGCGGCGGGGAAAGCGTCAGGATATGCGGATTGCGCCCGGCTTCGGCGGATGCGCGCAAGTGTGGGATAGCCGCTTGAGAAGTAAGAAAAGTACCTCGCACATTTACATCAAACATCAAATCAAAACGTTTCGCAGGAGTTGCCTCGGTTGGTGTCAAATTAATAGCACTTGCATTGTTGATCAATATATCGATGCCACCAAAGGCCGCAGCAGCCTGCGCTATAGCGGCAGCGATCTGTGTCTCATCGCGTAAGTCGCATTGAATCGCCAGTGCAGTGCCTCCAGCGGCGCGAATTTCCTCAGCCGCCGAATGAATAGTGCCTGGCAGCTTTGGGTTTGGTTCTGAGGTCTTTGCCGCGATTGCAATTGATGCACCATCGCGCGCGGCACGCAGTGCGATGGCCAAGCCGATTCCACGTGAGCCGCCAGTGATAAATATCCTCTTGCCAGATAGGTCTCCGGTGATTGTCATTACTTACCTTTCTTTGCCATAAAGTTCATAAATGCTTCCATCGCTTCTTCTGATTGCAGCGCAAGAGAGAAAAGTTCAAACTCTGCCTTCATAACTGCAGCAACTGCATCGTGCTTACTAGCCTTTAACAACGCCTTGGTATTTATCATCGCTTGAGGTGGATTTTCTGCAATTCGCTTTGCTAGCTCCAGCGCTTCACGCAGTGGGTCAGAAACAACTGATGCAACCAGCCCCATTGTCTGAGCACTTTCTGCATCAAAACTTTCACCAGTGAAAAATATTTTCGCGGCTCTTTGATATCCGACAAGAAGTGGGAATAGATAACTTGAGCCTGCTTCTGGAACCAGTCCAAGTGAGGCAAATGGCATTGAGAATTTCGCACTTGGTGAAGCAATGACAATGTCGCAGTGCAAGAGCATTGTCGTGCCAACTCCTACGGCATTGCCTTTAACGGCAGCAATCAACGGTTTGGGAAATTCCAGAAGCGATCCTAGGAACCGTGCAACATCGCTATCTTGCCCAGTTGGTGGATTTGCCAAGAAATCTGCAATGTCATTTCCGGCGGTGAAATGATCGCCTTCACTCGTTAGAACTACAGCTCTGACTGCGAAGTCACCGGCCGCCTCGTTTAATCCGGTTGCAAGTCCTGCATACATCTCGCGAGTCAAAGCATTCATCTTCGCTGGACGGTTAAAGGTAAGGATCAAAATATCGCCTTCGCGGCGGCTAGTGATTTCAGACATTTGACCATCCTACTCGTTGGTAACCTGTCAGGAAAGGAGCACAATGGGAAGCGACGGAGAGGTCAAAATGGCAACAGATATAACCATTAGCGCACGCGAACTCAATCCTTTTGAACAGTTGGTCTTGGGTTTGCTTTGCGAAGGTAAAACTAACGCCGCGATAGCCCGCGACACTTCACATACCGAAAAAGTTATTGAAAATACTATTAGTCGGGCAGCAAAAGCATTCAGCATTAAATCCGATTCTGATACGAATATCCGGGTGCTACTTGCTCTGGCATTTCGTACCCATTACGGCGATGCCGCCTTTGATCGACTAAATGTTGCTTGTTCACATTCTGAAATAAATAGTGAAGGTCAAAGTATCTGTAACCGCGATATTCATTAACTGCATTTGAGTTAACTCGCTCACTTTTCACCTAGGGCTAGCACTCCCCAACTTTGGGTAAGTGCTAGCCCTTGGCATTTCATCCATCTTGATATCAAGAGAAGTGTATTAATTGACATGCACTTAAACGTTAGGTGATTAAAAGGGAGAGATTAAAATGAAGAGAAAGAATTTTGACAAGATCGTAACTGCCGTTGGCTTTGGCCTGGCAGTGTTCTTACTTATTGCAGCTGGACTACTTAATTGGGGTGCAGGATTTGCATCTGATGCAGTCAGCTCACAACTTAAAGCACAAGAGATTTCAATTCCTGCTGTTACTGGAAATCCAGATGAGTCAGCCGATGTAACTGCATTCTTTGCCGAAAATGGCGACAAGACTTTATCTGATGCTGCGCAAGCGCAGATGTATGCAGATCATTTCCTTGGCTTCCATCTTTCTAAGATGCCAACATACGCTGCAGCAACAGCTGCAAGTCGCGCTGCAAATGCAGCGATGGCAACAGATCCAGCAGATGAAGATCTAAAAGCTGATGCCGCAAGTAAATTGACAATGGTAGATACCGTATTTAAGGGAACTGTATTACGTGGAACTTTATTAACAGCTTATGCATTTGGAACGTTAGGTTCTATCGCTGGAATTTCAGCACTTGTTTCACTTGCTGGCGCGCTAGTCATGTTATTCCTATCAATTCTCGGACTGCTTCATATTCGTCGCACTCCTGAGGATGCGACGATTTAACCCTCAACTCTCCGTGAGGGCGCCCCTCGTTAGCTCAATAAAATGAGTTGACGAGGGGTTTTTATTGCGACTCACCCAGAAATAAACCGCTTTAAGGGCGAAGCGCAGACGTACCCTTGATATCACTTCCCTTCCATAAGTGCTCACACTCGGTGATCGCTCTCGTAGCAACTTATTTGGAAAGGTTTAACATGTCGTTACTCTCTTGGAAACTTCATGGAAACGGAAAATCTGTTTCTGCAGGTGCAGTGGTATCTACTGATGAAAGACTAAGTTGGCCACGCACTGTTGGTGTCGGCCTGCAACACATCGCCGCAATGTTCGGCGCTACCTTCTTGGTTCCAATCATCACTGGATTCCCACCTACAACAACTCTCTTTTTCTCAGGTATCGGAACAATTCTTTTCTTGATCATTACCGGAAATAAAGTCCCGAGCTATCTCGGATCATCCTTCGCCTTCCTCGGACCTATCGGTGCGGCTGTCGCATCTGCTGGTGCTGGTGGCGGAATGGCAGCAGCTCTTGGCGGAATAGTCTTCACCGGCGTCGTTCTTGCATTAGTGGGCCTTGCAGTACGTGCTGCTGGAATTGGCTGGGTCAACTGGCTTTTACCTCCAGTTGTTACAGGAACCATCGTTATGGTTATTGGATTTAACTTAGCGGGAGCCGCCAAAGGAAACTTCACCAAGGATCCACTAATTGCAATTATCACTTTGGTAAGTATCGGATTGATTGGTGCAATTTCTCGCGGATTCATGAGTCGCATCAGTATTTTTCTTGGTCTAGTAGTTGGCTACGTAGTCGCACTGGCAATGGGAGATGTTGATACAAAAGGAATCTCCGCAGCCGCTTGGTTTGATACACCAACATTTACTACACCAACTTTCAGCATGAACGTAATGATCTTGTTCTTGCCAGTGGTGTTGGTACTTATTGCCGAGAATGTCGGCCACGTTAAAGCAGTGGCTGCCATGACTGGCAAAGATCTTGATAACCAAATGGGAAATGCCCTAATGGCAGATGGAGTTGCAACAACGCTTGCCGGTTTCGGTGGAGGATCTGGAACAACTACCTATGCTGAAAACATTGGTGTTATGGCAGCAACAAAGGTTTATTCAACTGCTGCATATTGGGTTGCTGGTGCCGGAGCAATCTTGCTCTCACTTTCACCAAAATTTGGCGCAGTTCTCAGCGCTACTCCAGCCGGTGCGCTCGGAGGAGTTTCCACCGCTCTGTTTGGAATGATTGGAATCTTGGGTGCGCGAATTTGGATTGAATCGCGTGTTGATTTCTCAAATTCTACAAATCTATTGGTTGCAGCATCTGCGCTGATTATTGGAATCGCAGATTATTCATGGACACGTGGCGACTACACCTTTACAGGAATCGTAAACTCCACACTCGTTGCAGTAATCGGTTATCGCGTATTGCACGCTATATCCGAGTCACGCAGCAAATAAAGTAAATATGTAAGGAAGGGGCGGATTTTTCCGCCCCTTCTGCATTTGCTACCTAGTACTATTTTCCGATGATCATCCCTAACCGCATCTTTGAATACATAATTGCGGCGATGATAATTATTTTGGCGCCAGGTCCAAGTGTTCTATTCGTTATTGCCAGAGCCATTGCATGGGGCAGAAAGGTTGCCGTCTACACCGTAGCCGGGAATGTAACTGGAGCATTTGTGCTTTCATCGCTTGTAGCTTTTGGGTTAGGCCCAATTCTCTCTAGATCAGCGCTGGCTTATTCAGCGGCGCAATGGGGCGGTGGCGGGTATCTCGTCTATCTCGGAATAACGGCAATTCGTGCTCGCAAAATTCACGCTGCAGATATGCGCAATCAAGGTGGAAGCGTTCCAAATTTTTGGCGATCAGTACGCGATGGTTTCTGGGTCGGTGCGCTAAACCCAAAGGGTTTAGTTTTCTATGCAGCAGTTCTGCCACAATTTGTGGACATAGAACGCGGCCACGTGACCTCGCAACTTCTTTTACTCGGCGCACTCTTTTCGATATTGGCCTTTATTTCAGATGGCTCTTGGGGCTTGCTGGCCGGAACGGCTCGTGCGTGGCTAGCAAGTGATGAAAAGAGATTAGAAAACTTGCGTGCATTCGGTGGAATAGTCATGATTACTTTGGGTCTGTTGGTGATTGCGTCAGCGGTGCGTGATTTAATCACCACATGAATTCAAAGATTGTAAAACCGCAAAATCCTGCGCGCGACACGATTGCGCCATCTGATCTAACATTTGGTTTATCGACTTGTAAGCGCTGTCTTTGGATTAAATATTGGTTCAAGGTCACCATGCCTGGGCAATTTCCTTTGGTTAAACCACTATCGGCATCGCAAGAAGAACATTTTCATCGCGCTTCCATGCCAGATCTAGATCCTTCTCTTGCTCCAGGCGTCGTTAAGCAATGGGGACAATGGGTAAAAAGTGCCCCGATAGAAATTGACGGCAAGGCAACGCGTTGGAGAATTTTAGGAATTTATGATCTCTTGGCTCATTACGAGGATGGGTCAGTTGGCATCATTGACTGCAAAGTCTCGGATTCAGATCGAGATAACGCCCAGTTCTATGCGCCGCAGCTTGAAGCCTATGCATATGCTCTGGAAAATCCTGATAAAGGTAAGCCATTTCCAGTTTCTACGATGGGCTTATTGGTCTGGAAGCTGGCAGGCATCACCGAAACACTCGATGGAAAACATGGTTTTGGCGTTACGCAGCACTACCTACATGTCACTCGAGATCAAGCACAATTTAAATCACTTATTTCAGATCTGATCGATGTGATTGAGGGAGATCTACCGAACGCTGGACCGGATTGCGATACCTGTAACTATCTTGTTAAGCGTTTGGCTCTAGAAAGCGATTAATCTTCGCTTTCCTCAGTCGCCTTCTTTGCTTTAGTTGCATAAGTATCAACGTACTCTTGTTCAGACATTTCTTGAATGGTCGCCATAATTTTGTCAGTGACATCGCGCAGATGCTGCAGATCTGTTGAGTCTCCCTCAAAATACATTGGTTCACCAAAAATCATTTTAACTCGCATAACTTTTGGTACGACAGTTCCCGTTGGTTGAATTTTCTCTGTATTAAACATCGCTACTGGGATAATTGGGGCGCCAGATTCGATAGCTAGTCGAGCGATTCCAGTACGGCCCTTATATAAACGTCCATCAGGTGAACGTGTTCCTTCCGGATAAATTCCCAGGCACTTGCCTTCTGCTAAAACTTTTAATCCAGTAATTAGAGCGGCTTCACTTCGACGTCCACCAGAACGATCAACAGGTACTTGGCCAAGTGCGATGAAAGTTAACTTCTTCAACAAACCTTTTGGACCGGGCGATGTGAAATATTCGCTCTTTGCTAGAAACGTGACTTTACGTGGAACCACAAGTGGCATGAAAATTGAATCACTAAAGGAGAGATGGTTTGAAGCAATTATCACTGGGCCAGAGGCGGGCACGTGGCGCAAACCTTTAACTTTTGGGCGAAATAGAATCATCAGAAATGGCGTAAGAAACGCGCGCAAGATGCCGTATGGCAGGTTGTTCATGGCGCTAATTTAGCGTCAAAACGATCCAATGTGCGAATATGAACCATGGAGCAAGGCCTATGAGCGAGAAAAGTAAGCGCGATCACGATCCTGGTGACGCAAGCGATCGCGAATTAATCAATATGGAATTCGAGTCGATGGTCGAAGGACTTTCACTTGACGAATCTTCACCGACAACTTATCTAGATGAACTTGATAATTTTGTAGATCAGAATAAATTTGTTGCACCTACTCCCCCACGAAAATCGCTAGCGGATAACTTCAAGTCAGCGCTCACTGCTTTCAAAAAGTGGAAAGATGGAAAATCCGATCGTGATGGAGATGGTGTCGCGCTTTAAATTCTAGAAAGATCAGCGACTCCGACAAGTCCGGCGTTGTTTCCAAGTTCGGCGGCAACAATTTCTGGATAAGGATGTTTTCCGCTGAACGGAATCAATCTAAGTGCGGCTTCACGGGTTGGGGCAAGAAATAGTTCGCCTGCATCAATAACGCCGCCGCCAAGGACGATGCACGATGGATCAATTACCGCGCAAAGCGAGGCGATGCCTGCACCTAAATAATTTGCCATCGTGTTGAAGGCGGCGAGAGCAACTGGATCACCATCTCGTGCAGCATCGGTTATGTGCTGACCTTTCAAGCCTTCAATAGTTCCGTCGCCACGTTCCAACAAATTACGCGCTAAAAATGGGCTGGCATCTATCGCCTCACGTGCATGGCGCATTAGGGCAGGACCGGAAGCGTATTGCTCGAGGCATCCACGAATTCCACATCCGCACAAATGTCCATCTCCGATTAAACGCAAGTGACCAAGTTCTGCGCCAATGCCAAAAGCGCCGCGGAAAACTGCGCCGTCAAGAATCAAACCACCACCTACGCCGGTTCCAAGAGTTAACATCATTAAATCGTTACGACCTCGACCTGCGCCAAACTTAAACTCGCCCCAAGCCGCAGCATTGGCATCATTTTCCAAAACTATTTTTTTGTGGAGTATTTCAGTTAGCTCAGTGACTAGATTTACGCCATTCCAATTAGAGATATTTGGCGTTGCGAGCATAGTTTGACGATCAGATGAGATAAATCCTGCTGCAGAAATTCCAATGGAATCGACTGGATATTGTTGTGATAACTCAATTGCGACATCTGCAATTGCCTCCGTTAAGGCGCGACCACCTTCGCGTGGCGTATCTCGACGGGCAGTGGCCAAGATTTCTCCACTTGGGGCTACAACACCACCAAGGACTTTTGTGCCACCAACATCAATACCAATTGCGTTTACCACGCTTAATTAGCCTTCGATATGTTCTTTTAGCTGCTTAAGTGCGCTATCGATAGTTGATTTCTCTTGCTTTGTGATCATCATCGCCGGAATTGGCATTGAAAGACCAACTGATAATTCATAAGTAACAGAAGTCGAGTCTGCATCTAAACTCTTAAGTAAATAGGCGCCATCCATCTTGGTAAGTATGTTGGCATCCTCAAGTGAGAATGTAACTTTTGCTGGCGCTTGCGACCAATCGAATTCAAGAGTTACTACATCCTTTACCGCCCCTGCATCGACGGTTAGTTTTGCTTTTAGCGCTCTTCCTTGCGCATCCTCCTCGAGCACATCCACTTTCTTGAAGGCGCCCGACCATTCTGGGTACGAAGCTACGGCAAACAAGGTCGCGCCAACTTCGGCGATCGGGGCATCGATACTGATCGTGGAACTGCTGAATTCGCTCATGGCCAAAGGTTACCCGTAAAAAGTACTTTCCAACCTCTCCCCTTTTTTATGGGCGGGCGATAGCGTTAGCGCCATGAACGAAATCACGATTGCGCCCCTTGTCCCTGCCGCAACTTCTGGCAACCTCACAAACTTGATCGCAGAACGCGCCTGGTTCGAACCAAATCGAACCATGATGTCTCGCCCACTAGGTGATGGCTGGCAGAAAGTTAGCGCCCAGGAATTGGAAGCAGAAATTCGGGCAACAGCAAAAGGCTTAGTCGCCGCAGGAATACAAATAGGCGATCGCGTCGCAATAATGGCGCGCACTCGATATGAGTGGACGATTCTAGATTTCGCAATTTGGTTTGCCGGTGGATGCGTTGTTCCAATTTACGAAACTTCTTCAGCAGAGCAAGTTGATTGGATTCTCAGCGATTCAGGTGCTGTTGGATTAATCGTTGAAACACCGACTCATCGTGAATTTGTTAATTCCGTTCTTCCATCGCATACCAAGCACGTTTGGACTATGACCGAGGATGTTCTAGCTGTATTAGCAAATGCTGGCGCACATATAGGAGATGATGAGATAGATCGCCGTCGCAACGCTTTATCACCGGACACGCTTGCAACTTTGATTTATACATCGGGCACAACCGGAAAGCCTAAGGGTGTTCAATTAACACACGGTAACTTCCTTTCCGAGTGCGGAAATGTTGTTGAAGGCGCTAGTGATCTTTTCTTAAAACCAAATGGTTCAACACTTTTGTTCTTGCCAGTGGCGCACGTTTTTGGTCGCATGGTCCAAATTGGAGCTATTCGCGCTGGATTGCATTTGGCGCATTGCAGCGATCCGGTAGGACGTCTACAGCCTGATCTTGCTTCCTTTAAACCTACTTTCGTCCTTGCTGTCCCAAGAATCTTTGAAAAGGTTTACAACGGCGCAGAAGCAAAAGCTGAGGCAGCAGGCAAGGGAAAGATTTTCCGAAAGGCTGCCGAAGTCGCAATCGCTTATAGCGAATCAATGGATAAGCGCGGATTTAATCCGATGCTTTCACTAAAGCATGCTTTATTCGACAAGTTAGTTTTCTCCAAGATTCGTTTAGCGCTCGGTGGCAATGTTGAAGCTGCTATATCGGGAGGTGCACCTCTTGGAAGCCGCCTCGGACATTTCTATCGTGGTGCTGGTGTGACAATTTATGAGGGTTATGGATTAACTGAAACAACAGCAGGTGCAACCTTAAATATCACTGGTTCACTTAAAGTCGGAACAGTAGGAAAACCTATTCCGGGAACTTCGATCAAAATTGCAGATGATGGTGAAGTGTTAATTAAGGGACCAATCGTTATGCGCGGTTATTGGCAAAACGATGAAGCAAACTCTGAGGTATTCACTGAAGATCGTTGGTTTAAATCTGGCGATCTTGGAAAGATTGATGAAGATGGATTCCTGTCGATCGTTGGACGCAAGAAGGAACTAATTGTTACTGCTGGTGGAAAGAACGTGGCGCCAGCTGTTCTCGAAGATCGCTTACGTGCCCATCCCCTAGTCAGCCAGTGCATGGTCGTTGGAGATAACCATCCATTTATTGCAGCGCTTGTAACGATTGATGCGGATTCACTAAAGGGATGGATGGTTGCAAATAAGAAAGATGGGGCAACAATCGCAACCCTTACACAAGATCCTGATCTAATTTCGGTAGTTCAAACAGCAGTTGATGAGGCGAACAAGGCTGTCAGCAAAGCCGAATCAATTAGAAAGTTTGTAATCCTGCCAACAGATTTCACAATCGCAGGTGGCCAACTAACTGCCAAGCTATCCATCAAGCGACACGTGGTTGCGCAGCAATACGCATCGGAGATCACCGCTCTATTCGCTAAGTGAGTACCAGTTCCCGCTTAGATCTTGCACGCGAGATTCATGATGGAATCGCGCAGGATTTAGTGGCACTTGGTTACGAGCTCGATCTATTGCTTGGCTCTGCAGATCTAAATCAGAAATCTCGCGCAGAGATACGCGGCATGCGCTTTCGCGTTGACGAAATCATCACCAAGGTCCGTAACGAAATGTATGAGTTACGGGATCGAAAAGTCGAAAGTGTTCAGGATTACCTATCAAAAGTTGCACAAGAAATCTGTGGTTCAAACTTAACCAACATCGAACTTGAAGAATTCTTGATTGCCGAAGAGCTAGCACCGAGTGTGAAAGCGATCGCCACAGAGCTGCTTCGTAACTGTGTCAGTCATGCTAGGGCTAGCGAGATTGAATTACATCTGAGCCACTTAGAAAATCACGTATACCTAGAAGTGCGCGATAACGGTAAGGGAGGTGTAACGATGGAGAGTTCACGTTTGGGTTTGATTGGGATCCGCGAAAGAGTTGAAAGCTTCGGAGGTTCTCTTCACTGCATCTCTAATGAACTTGGGACACGTATCTCTGTAACGCTTTGATTGAGCGCAATTTTCCGCAAATACTGATTATTGACGATCATCCGTCCGTTCGCTCTGGGATTCGTCGTGCCATTGAAGATGCTCAAATGCACTGCTGTGGTGAAGCAGCTTCTCGTGATGAAGCCCTTGCCCAAATAGCGCTAAGAAATCCAGATGGAGTAATCCTAGATTTGAAACTCCCTGATGGTTCAGGTTTGGAAATTATCAAATGGATTAGAAATCATTCAGAAACAATGGCAATTGTGATGCTTACTATGAGTGATGAACAATCACATTTGCTTGCCGCAATGAAATCTGGTGCTAGTGCATTTGTGAAAAAGAGCGCACCGATTAGTGAAGTGATTTCATCCCTAAGGGCCGCCTTGGCTCAACCCGCTAATTTCACCGCATCCGGAATGGCCACAATTAATTTAAATTCAAAGATCACATTTGATCTGACTGCTCGTGAGATCAGCGTCCTGAAGGCGCTTTCAGTAGACGGCGTAATCAAGGATCTTGCTAAAGGTCTCTTTATTTCGGAAGCAACGTTTAAAACCCATGTGGCCGCCATTTATCGAAAAATGAACGTGACTGGAAGAATTGGCGCTGTTAGTAAAGCGCGCGAATTTAATCTCTTGTAAGTAACTTGGAAAAAACGTCAGACCAAATTTGCCAGCGCCAATTCGAACTTATCCATTTGCGTCCTGCCAGTCCCATATCGCGCGAAGTTGCTGGATTATCGAAGAGTGAAATAACTGCAGCAGCGATGTCTCTGGGTTTGGTGCCATCAACTGTTACTCCGGTGACGCCTTCAAGCACGGCGTCAGGTGCGCCGCCGGATCTGCCGGCAATCACAGGCAGTTCGCAAGAACTTGCTTCCAGATAAACAATTCCGAGTCCTTCGACCTCAAGCCCCGCTAAACGAGATCTAGATGGCATTGCAAAAAGATCTCCGGCACTTAAATAGCGAGGTAAATCAGAATATTGAACTCTTCCAATAAAAGTTATTGCACTTTCAACATCATGCTTTGCAACCAACTTTTCGAGATGTTCGCGATAAGGACCTTCGCCCACCATCAAAATATGCGCAGTTGGATGGTGTTGCAAAATTTCAGGCAGCGCTGCAATTAAAGTGTCTTGCCCTTTGCGATGAACAAGTCGTCCAACGCTAACTATGACTTTCTTATCCGAAAGCCCCAGCGAACGTCGCAGCTCCACTGCTCCCGGATGCGGTGCGAAATGATCTGTATCGATTCCGGGTGCGATTTTTACCATCGCATGCGACGCCTTTAATGAGAGCGCCTTCGATATCTCCCAACGCGTGTAATCACCCAAGTAAGTTAAATGATCGACGTTGTTGCCGATGAAGCGAATAGCCAATTTGAATGGCCAAACCTTTGACCACCAGACTTCATGTCCATGGGTTAACGCGACAATATTCGAAATTCCCGCTTTACGAATGGCTCGAGACATTAGCGCCAAAGGTGCAGCTGCTCCAAAAAAAGCTGTCTTAATATCTTCTTCTTTAATTACTTTCTTAACAGCTCGGATTGTTCTTGGGGTAGGCAACAAAATTTTTGATGGATCACGGATGACTTTGACTCCGAAGTCACGTAACCACTTTTGGTCATAATCAGAAGCGTGATCTTGGCTAGATGTATATACGGTAAGTGAGTCTTTCGGAAGACGCTCAATTAACCCGATCACAAAGGTCTCGATACCGCCTGCGCGTGGCCCAAAATCATTGGTGATGCAGATGATTTTTTTAGGCATTTAATTTCAATGAATTAGTTAAAGTCGCCGTGCGCCGATAAATGGTTTGCGCCCCAAACTTGATGCGCTAGCCACCTTTACTCGTGAACCAGAACGCGGTGCGTGAACCATTTTTCCACCGCCTAGATAAATACCAACGTGCGAAATTGGGCGACCAAAGAAGACAAGATCTCCCGGCATCAGATTCGCCCGTTTCACGGATTTTCCGTAGCCATACTGCGCGCGTGATGAATGCGGCAAAGAGACGCCAGCCGTTTGATAGGCGCGCATCGTTAAGCCAGAACAATCCCAGTAAGTCATACCGTCGGCGCCAAATACATATTTGTCACCAATCTGTTTCAACGCAAATTGCAACGCCTTGCCTGCACGACCAGAAACTCCAGATGCAGACTTTGCGGCTGCAAGAGAGGATGCTTGGTCGGCATCTTCTTCTTCTTGCGCCAAGCGAGCTAGACGTTCACGGTCTTCTTTCTTTAATTTAGCTAAGAGAGATTCCGCTTCGGCAAGTTTTGCAATTGCCCGCGCACTCTGTGCGGCCAAATTCTTCTGTGTCGCTTTAACCAAAGCTAATTTGTCATTTACCGTTAAGGATGTTGCGGTAAGTCTCTGTTTAGCCGCTTGGAATTTACGAAGTTCAACAGATTTCTTTCGCGTAATTGCCTCTAGAGAACCCGCTGCAGATAAATAGAGCGCCGGATCTGATGAAAAGAGAAGTTCCAGGCTCTGGCTTAAACCGCCGGTTTTATATTGTTCGATTGCGATCGCACTCAAAGTTTTTGATAGTGCACTTACGCTCTGGCTCTGAACCGCTTCCTTCGCTTGGATTCCTACTAAGGTGCGATTTAGTGAAGCTAATTTCACCTTCGCTTCTTGGGCGCCTTCTGCTGCAGTCGTTGCCTCTTCTTCAAGTTGACGCACTCGCGCTTGCACTTGCGCAAGAGTTTGCGCCGCATCTGCCTTTGGCGAAGTAAAAATCGGAGCCGCAATCGCAAGAATTGCAATTGCTATCGATGCTGCTGATCGCAGGCGAAAGCTCGAACTAATTATTGACATAAGAGTTCTAGGTTAACGCTCGTTATAACGCTCGCTCAACTTAAGATAAGCGTGGCTAGCCTGTGAATTTAATTATTTTTGGGAAATCACGCTGAATTAAAGCGTAGTGGCCGAATAATTCCGCGTGATGAGAGGAGATCTATCGCCTCTGCGGTTTTATCAGGAATTTCACAGTGCGCAGATTGATCCTGCTTTTTTTCCAAGAAAAAAGTTAGAACACAATCACCGCAACCAATATCTCGAACTGCGCAGGTTTCACATGTAATGATCATGTGAGAAACGATAAAGGTCGGCACTGACAGCCCTGCCAACATCCATAGCCCACCTGCCGCGCGATAGCCTTTTGGCATGTCAGTTTTTGCATCCCTTGTAGTTGGCGCCGATGGGGCAACGACTAAAGATGGATCCTCCCGCGCCATCTCAAGCGGAATCGATCGCTCATCTTTCTTGGCGCGCAGGCGCGCCGTTGACTTCATATTCATAGGCGGGCAAACCGCTCGCACTGAGCCCTATCACCGCACACCGGTACCAGTCGTCGTTGCATCGCGATCCTTGATCAACGCTCTAGCCGATAACCGATTAGCTCGTTGGTGGAATCTTTCCCCGAGCCAAGCCATTGAAAAAGGTATCAAGAAGTTTGGACCAAACGTTCTGGTCGAATCTGGTGCACGTATGTTGGAGCAGCTCTTATCTGCCAACTTATTGGATGGAATTTACTTAAGTGTCACAGATGTTACTGGTGGCGAAGATTTAATTAATTATGAAGAGCTATTAAAACATTTTGCCAACATCAACCGCCAGGTAATTGATGACACTATATTTATTGAAGCTAGAACGCTGAAATAATCGCAACTCCGGATACGGCTGCAAATATTCCAAGATACTGAATTCGGTGTAAGCGCTCGTGTAAGAATTGAAAAGCGAGCAAAGCGGTAAATATTGGATAGAGCGCACCAAGGACCATTGACAAAGTGAGATTACCTTTTGTAGTTGCTACACCGAGTAATAAATTAGCTAGAAAATCTGCACAACCAATGAAAATTAAAATTGGTGATTGCCTAATTGTTAAACCACCAAAAGTTCTATATCTTGCCAATATTCCTAGCGAAACAAGTAATGTGGTTGCACGCATCATCACCATCGTCATCAGCGCACTTCCCTGTGAACCAATTGCCATGAAAACCAGTGCCGTACCAAAACCACCAGCGGCACCTAGCGCCAAAATCAAAGGCTTCATTGGAAGTCCTTGAGACATTTCAGGACCGCTAGCTAAGAATGCACCAACAATTGCTAGCGCTGCACCGATTGAAAGAATTAGCGAAAGACGATCACCTTTAACGAAGTATGCATAACCAACTGGAATAAGTGCAGATAATCCGCTGATGGGAGATACAACTCCCATGCGACCCGTAGATAGCCCCGCGTACAAACAAATTAATCCGCAGTAACCTAAAATCCCGGCCAGTGCTCCTGGAATGAAAAACCCATCCGCACCAAATGCATTGTTTGAAAAGTCGCCAGTAACGACAGCAAGTACAACTCCGAAGACCAATCCAATTGCTTGCGTTACTCCAAGAACCGCGATTGCTGGATGAGTTTTACTTAATTTTCCACCGTGATAATCCGCTGTGCCCCACAAGAGACTTGAAAAGAGTGCTAGCAGAGTGGCCATAGCAAGCAAGGCTACAACAGCCCCAC
>CAITKS010000017.1 GCA_903893085.1 uncultured Actinomycetes bacterium
ACGGCAGAACGCAGTGAACGTCCTTCGCGGGCTTCATCACGAATTCTTTCGAAGAAAACGATAAATGAGTCTGCGGTAACACCAATTGCGACGATTGCTCCCGCAATTCCCGCCAAAGTTAATGTGAATCCGATTGACTTACCAAGAACTAGGAACAGGAGATAAACCAATCCACCGGCAATCGCAAGAGAGCCAACAGTTACTAATCCAAGCCCACGGTAGTAAAGGAGTGAGTAAATAACTACAAGTCCGAGCCCAAGGAATCCTGCAAGTAACCCTGCATTTAACTGATCGGCTCCAAGTGTTGGAGAAACTTGTTGCACTTCTCCGCGATCAAATGCCAATGGAAGCGCACCGTACTTGAGAACATTTGCTAAATCCTGAGCCTCAACTTGCGAAAACGATCCGGTAATTTGTGCGTTACCAGAAGGAATTGCTTCTCTGATGGCAGGTGCGGAAACAACCAACCCATCTAGGACAATCGCCACTTGATTGAGTGGTGACGCTAACGTGGTTACACGATTTGTTAGTGCACCGAATGCTTTTGTACCTTCACCATTAAATGTAATAGATACGTACCAGGTAAGACCTTGTTGTGGATCCATTCCGGCAGTTGCCTCCGAAACCTGTTGGCCTAAAACTTCTGCTGGTCCAAGAATGTATTTGGCTCCACCTTCACGAGAGCAAGAAACGATTGTGTCGGATGGACTGTCTGCGCCAGTTCCTTCACGATTTGCTGGATTTGTGCAATCAAGCGCCGCGTAACGAGCGTTTATATCCGCCGCGACTCCATCAGCTGGAGTTGCCGCTGTTGAAGTATCTGCTGGTGATGCAATTCCAGCACTTTCGGCAAGTACTTGGCGGAAACGTAGTTCGGCCGTTTGACCAACTAAATCAACAACGCGACGACCACTATCTCCTGGAACCGAGATAACAATTTGACGATTGGTTCCGCTGCCTTGTGCAGTGACTTCACTTTCGGCTACGCCCAGTGAGTTAACACGTTGACGAATAATTGTGACGGCCTGATCAACTGCCTCTGTCGTAATCTTGTTTGCATCATTTGATGCACGAGGTTGCAACGTCACGCTGGTACCGCCACGTAGGTCGAGTCCTAGACGAACAGAAGATGCTCCTTGAATAAATGAGGTGACGATTAATCCAAGCAGGATCACCGCCAGGATCACTAGGGAGCGGCCAGAGCGGGCAGGGCTCTTCACAGTTTTATTTGGTGTGGACATAAGAGCAGAGTCTAGGCGTCAGGAGCGGGCGTGTCGAAAAGGGTCGCAGCGCCAGCAGGTGGCGTTCGTCCCACATGCGCCCAGCCTTGCGCCGTTGCAATACGACCACGCGGTGTTCGAGCCATAAATCCATTGCGGACCAGAAATGGCTCAGCTACAGATTCAACTGTTTCAGTCTCTTCACCGACTGCGATTGCCAGAGTTGAAAGACCAACCGGTCCGCCGTTAAACCGTTCGATTAACGCCACCAGAACAGAGCGATCGAGGCGATCTAGTCCTTTCTCGTCAACTTCATACATTTCAAGTGCCGCCATTGCATCTTGATGCGTCAATTGATTTGCACCTTTGGCGCCCGATCGAACTTGTGCGTAATCACGCACTCTTCGAAGTAACCGATTTGCAATACGCGGTGTACCGCGCGAGCGACCCGCGACTTCTTCAACAGCTTTTGCATCGATTAAAAGTTGTAAAAGCGCAGCGCTGCGGCGAATAACTTCTTGCAGTTCATCCTCTTCGTAAAAATCAAGGTGCGCTGTAAATCCAAAGCGATCTCGTAGTGGACTAGGGAGTAAACCGGCACGGGTTGTCGCGCCAACTAATGTAAATCGTGGCAATTGCAATGGGATCGCTGTAGCACCAGGCCCTTTTCCAACTACGACATCAACTCTGAAATCTTCCATCGCTAAATAAAGAAGTTCTTCAGCAGGTCTTGGCAATCGATGAATTTCATCAAGAAATAGAATTTCACCTTCTACTAGTGAAGACAGAATCGCTGCAAGATCCCCCGCGTGGGTGATTGCTGGACCACTCGTGATGCGAATTGGGGTCTGCATCTCGCTAGCCAGAATTAAAGCCAGAGTTGTCTTACCTAAACCCGGAGGACCTGAAAGCAGAATGTGATCGGCAGCTGAGTTGCGCTGGCGTGCCGCCGTAAGGAGTACGTCGATTTGATCACAAACCCTCTTCTGACCGATGAATTCCGATAGCGTTTTTGGACGCAGCGCATGCTCTGCCGCAGAATCATCGCCAGTAAATTCTGGCGTCACCAAACGATCATCGCTCATAATCAACGCCCACCCTTTTGCAGTGCACGCTTAAGTAACTCTGACAAATCAGTTGCATTGGCATCGCCACCTTCTTCAGCAATCTGATTGACCACCGTAGTTATGGCGCCATCGGATTCTTTTGCCGTAAAGCCCAGAGATATCAACGCACTAGCCAATTGTTCGCGCCAGACTGGTTGATGATGTGCAACTTTATTTGAAGTTCCAAAATCTGAAAGCTTGCCCTTTAATTCCAGAATTAATCGTTGTGCTCCCTTTCGTCCGATACCAGGAACTTTTTCAATCGCCGCGATATCTTCTTGCGAAATGGCAACACCTAATTGGCTTGGAGATAACGCGGCAACTATAGAAAGTGCCACTTTCGGTCCGATTCCACTTACTGTTTGAACCAGTTCGAATAGTGTCTTTACATCTTCATCCAAGAAACCATAAAGTGTGAGCGATTCCTCGCGGACTACAAAGGTTGTAAAGAATTGTGCTGGCGCTCCGATATTTAATGAAGCACTTGTCGCTGGTGTAATTGAGATCGCCAGACCAACTCCCCCAACTTCGACTACCGCACGATCTAAGGTAAGTGATCTAACAGTTCCGTTTATAAAGGAGATCATTTTCTAACCAACTTCGCTAAACGTGATTTTTCTGCCGCGACAGCCACATTCAATTTCGCATTACCCGCACCGCGCCAAATATGACAGATTGCAAGGGCAAGTGCGTCAGTACTATCAACTGGTTTGGGAATCTCTTTAAGAGAAAGTAATCGCTTAACCATTTCTGCTACTTGAACTTTATTGGCACGACCCGATCCAGTTACTGCAGCCTTGACTTCACTTGGTGTGTGCATTGCAACCGGGATTCCGGCGCGTGCTGCAACGAGCAAAGCAATGCCTGCTGCCTGTCCCGTTCCCATCACGGTGCGCACATTGTGCTGTGCGAATACTCGTTCGACGGCAATCACATCAGGTTTATGTGTTTGCACCCATTGCGTAAGCTCTTGTTCTAATTGCAAAAGCCTCAATTCAAGCGCCGTTGTACTTGGTGTCAAAATCACACCAACGCTAATCAATTTCAACTGAGATCCAGGTGCTCCAGAAATCACGCCAACTCCGCAACGCGTCAAGCCAGGGTCAATACCCAGCACGCGAATCTGTCCTTGGCTCATAACTTCAAAGCCTATGACGATACTGACTGCCGCCTAGGAAAGGCTCGCCATAACTTCATCAGATACATCGAAGTTACTGTAGACATTCTGCACATCGTCCAATTCTTCAATTGCATCAATAAGTTCAAATACCTTTGTCGCACCTTCGGCATCTAGCGGGATGCTCATCGAAGGCAAGAATGATGAATCCGCAGATTCGTAATCAATGCCAGCGGTCTGCAGCGCTGTGCGGACCGATACTAAATCACTGGCTTCGCAAACAACTTCGAAAGATTCTCCAAGATCATTTACTTCTTCGGCGCCAGCTTCTAGAACTGCTTCCAGAACTTTCTCCTCGGTAATTCCACCGTTTTTACTTACGATGATTACACCCTTGCGATTGAATAAATATGAAACTGAACCAGGGTCTGCCATAGATCCACCATTTCGTGTCACTGCAACTCGTACTTCTGAAGCGGCACGATTGCGGTTATCAGAAAGACATTCGATCATTATCGCCACGCCATTTGGTCCGTAGCCTTCGTACATAATCGTTTGCCAATCTGCGCCACCAGATTCCAAACCAGCACCGCGCTTTACCGCGCGATCAATATTATCCGCTGGCATCGAGTTCTTCTTAGCCTTGGCGATTGCATCAAAAAGAGTTGGATTTCCATCAACATCGGCTCCACCATTTCGAGCAGCAACTTCAATTGCTTTAATTAACTTGGCGAAATTCTTTGCGCGACGGCCGTCGATAACAGCCTTCTTATGCTTTGTCGTTGCCCACTTGGAATGGCCTGACATTTAGAACACCTCAATCATTTTGTAACACGAATTTAATGTCGTTACTTTATCGCGCCAGCACACACTTGATCAAAGAAGTAACGATGTACGCGTAAATCCCCAGTTAATTCGGGATGAAAAGAAGTGGCCAAAAGCGATCCTTGGCGAACGGCGACTGGATGTCGCTGGCCATCGGCGCCGATCACATCTGCAAGTACCTGAACGGAACTGGATACTTCTTCGACCCATGGTGCGCGAATAAAGACGGCCCGCATCTGTGCGCCATCAAAATTTAGATCACTCTCAAATGAATCTACTTGCCGACCAAAGGCGTTACGCCGAACAGTCATGTCTATTCCTCCGAAGGTTTCCTGCCCGACGGCGCCATCAATGATGCGATCGGCTAAAAGAATCATTCCGGCACATGATCCATAAACCGGCATGCCTTCTGCGATACGTTTTTTTATATCAGTGAATAGATCAAAGGTCCGCGCCAATTGTGCGATCGTGGTTGATTCACCGCCAGGAAGAATCAGCGCATCAACTTCCGCTAGCTCTTCACTTCGCCTGACCGTTAAACCAGCATGTCCTGATTGCTTAGCAGCCAATAGGTGCTCACGAAAATCGCCTTGCAGCGCTAGAACACCGATCTTCATTGCAGTTAAAGAATTACCAGCCGCGTTCGGCTAAACGGTGTGGCGCTGGAAGATCCGCAACGTTGATACCAACCATTGCTTCACCCAAACCACGAGATGCCTCGGCTACTACTTTGGCATCATCAAAGAAAGTTGTTGCCTTAACGCAAGCAGATGCTCGCTTAGCTGGATCTCCAGATTTGAAAATACCGGAGCCGATAAATACGCCGTCCGCACCCATCTGCATCATTAGTGCAGCATCTGCAGGTGTTGCAATTCCGCCCGCGGTAAATAAAACAACAGGAAGCTTGCCAGTTTCGGCAACTTCTTTTACTAGCGCATAAGGAGCCTGAAGTTCCTTTGCAGCAACATAGAGCTCATCTTCGCGCATGGATGAAAGGCGACGGATTTCTCCACCAATTTTGCGCATATGCATCATCGCATTTGAAACATCGCCAGTGCCGGCTTCGCCTTTCGAGCGAATCATTGCAGCACCTTCATTGATGCGGCGAAGTGCTTCACCAAGATTAGTTGCACCACAAACAAAGGGAACTTTGTAATCCCATTTATCAATATGGTTTTCAAAATCTGCAGGAGTTAAGACTTCTGACTCATCGATGTAGTCAACGCCGAGCGCTTCCAAAATGCGGGCTTCAACAAAGTGGCCAATACGCGCCTTTGCCATAACCGGAATAGTTACTGCCGCCTTAATCTTTTCAATCATGTCAGGATCGGACATACGTGCGACTCCACCTTGGGCGCGAATGTCTGCCGGTACGCGCTCTAGAGCCATAACTGCACATGCACCAGCATCTTGCGCGATTTTGGCTTGCTCAGCGTTTACGACATCCATGATGACGCCACCCTTGAGCATTTCTGCCATACCGCGTTTAACGCGTGCCGTGCCAACTGCTTCTGACATTTAAAACTCCCTTATCGATGAAGCAATACTACTTTGAACTCTTCGATGGCGCATCCGCGGAATTTGCACCAGTAACGGGCGTGAATACAGGCGCTTTATCGGTAAGGGCCACCCAAACTTGGCCTGGAGCAAAGAGGATCTCTTCACCAGTTGGCAATGTCCATGAAGTTCCAGATTGAGCAGTTGGACGATTCCAAAGTGCCTCTATTGCTAAACCATCGCGAAGTATAAAACCTTTTCCATTTCCTACTGTTTCCGAAAATGGTGTCACTCCCCCAACCTTGTCGTAATACTCTGAAGGAGTAATTGAAACCAATTGAATGACAAATGTTGTCGGTCCTAAGTGCAATCCAGACGCAGCCAAGTCAGGTAACCCACGTTGCGAAAGCAACCATCTTGATTCGACTTCTGACCAAGTTGCGTCATAGGAACTTGCCGGCCAAGAAACTTTTACCGAACTAATTGTTGTTCCCGTATATGGGGCCTCGCCGAAAATCCAGCCAACGTTTTTCGAAACAGCAATAGCGCTGCCTCGAGCTGCAACCTTCCCCATTAGCGTTTTGGCCTGAAGCATCATCGCAGTCGGTGCAATACGTGCCGGATCATTAGCGTAAATATCCTGTCCCTGCCTCTGCGCACCAAGATTTTCTAAATTTGCCTCGGCTATAACGGGAAGGAGTTTGCTCTGCGCACCGCTGTAAGCAAATGCAACTCGACCAAATTGTTCCAGCAATTCGATATCCGATATTCGTGCGCTGCGCACCGGACCAACCACGTCAGGAGTCTTTGAAGAAAATACCGCAGCTAATCTGGTTAATCCGCCTTCTACTTGTTCGATGTACACAACATCGGCATCTTCTAGCCCCGCTTGCGGATGAGCAGCTGCAGTGTCATCGATCTTGACTACCAAAATTGGGCCATCACTACCTATACGACCACTTAAAGAGTTTCTCGGTTCTTCCTTTTTATTTATGGTTAGAACTTGAGCAATATCAACCTTCCCTGATAGAGCGAAAATTGATCCAGTCACGATCACGACTGAAACAAGCCCAGCGAAAGAAAAAAGTAATTTCTTAAAGAACATCAGCTTCGAATTCGTAAGTCACTGGAAGTGGTGCACTTCCCGCAAGTCGAAATATTCGAAAAACCGGTTTCTTTCGAACCATCTGTGTTCGCGTCACAGCATCTACGTGCAGGGCAATTGCTACACGTATTTTGTCGGTCAGCTCTGAGAGCTCTCGCAGTAGATCCTTTTCAATGCGACCGTCAACAAAATGGCCATCATTTAAAAGTAAACCTAAAGCTCCTGATAATCCGCTTTCGGCTTGGGAACGGGTCTGCATTTGCGCATCCCTGGCCTGGTGAGCGGCTGCGGTTAACAACAAAGCTGATGCTGGATCTGCGATATCACTTTTGGCAATTTCAAGTGCAACCGCTGCTCGCCGTTGTAAAAGTCCATCCAAATTAGCCCAGCTTGTCTCGACGCGATGATGCAATCTATCCAATCGGGTTGCTGAGTACGACAAATACCAAATCGCGAATAAAACAATAAAGGCAATGAAAAAGTATTTTTCCATTAATTACTACTCTCTCTGCCTAAGAATCGATTCCATGCTCTATTTTCCGAAGAAAGAGTTACACCTTTACCGCCTACCAACGCCATTTCATAAATCGAGAAAATATCCTCTGCAACAACATCCCAATCAAATCGTTGCGCATAGCTCTTGCCGTTTTTGGCTAAGGATTTTCGTTTATCCGTATCCCTTAACAAATCGATAACCACTTTTGCTAACTCCTGAGGATTTTCCGTAGGAAACAACGCACCATATTGACCATTACCGAGAAGTGAATCGAAGGCGGGAATATCGCTGGCTACCACTGCCGCGCCTCCTGCAAGCGCTTCTGCCAAAATAATTCCGAAGGATTCGCCACCAGTGTTTGGAGCAATGTATAGGGCCACGGATGAAAGAAAGTCCGCTTTCTCTTTTTCAGTAATCCGACCTAAAAATTCAAAACGGTGCCTTAGTTGCGGATCGATTTGATCCCGCACTTCCTTGCTATCACCTGGACCTGCCACAAGAACTCGAACATCTGGAGCGAAGCGAGCGATGATTGGGAGTGCTTCTAGTAAAACCGATAGCCCCTTACGCGGTTCCTCGTACCGACCGATGAAACCAAGTGTGTTCCCGCTCCATTCGGGTCGTACCTCGCCATCACGATAGCGATCTGCGTAAATTCCATTAGGGACAACCACGGCATCTGTTTCCAAATGCTCAGTTAGCGTTGAACGTGCTGCTTCGCTGACGGCAATTCTTGCAGTTAGTTTTTCAATTACCGGTTCAAGTATCGGGCCAATAGCAAAGATCGCCTTCTGTCGTTTTGCGGCTGCATGAAAGGTTCCGACCAATGGTCCTTCCGCAGCCCAACAAGCTAAAAGTGAAATTGAAGGAATTGCAGGTTCATGCAAATGCAATAGATCAAAATTTCCATCAGAAATCCAATGCCTTACTCTTGAAAAAGCGATTGGCCCAAAGAGCACTCGAGCAACGGCACCGTTATATGGAATCGAAATAGGTTTACCTGCACTGACTACGTAATCAGGAACGGAAGCTTCATCAATCACTGGGGCTAATACAGAAACATAGTGACCCTTAGCGATTAAATACTCGGCTAAATCGCGAACGTGATTTTGTACACCGCCAGGAGTGTCCAAGCCGTAAGGACAAACGAGTCCAATTCGTAACTGCTGCAGTGTCATGCTGTTCGCTCTTGAAAGTCGCCATCGACCCAGATCCGCTGCAACATATGCCAATCTTGAGGATGTTTTGCTATCCCATCAGCAAAGTGATCCGCACATTCTTGTACTACTGCTGCAACACGATCAGTTTCTGATCCATCAGATGGAATAGCAACGCTGTTGAATTCAATATGGATGCCGGTATTTGTATAAGAGACGAATGCGGTGATTAACGGAATTCCAGTGCGGATTGCCAATAAAGCAGCACCCGCGGGCATACGTGCCGGATGTCCGAAGAAAGTTACATTGACGCCACTGCGAGATAAATCCCGATCTGAAACCAACGCTATTAACGCGCCTTCTCTGGCGCGCTGTAAAAGAGTTCCCATCGATCTACCATCCAGCGCCAAAACTTCCATGCCCATGTTCTGGCGATATTCCAAGAATTTATTAAATAACGATTCGGGTTTGACTCTTTCGGCAACTGTTACCAAGGGAAATCCCATGCCGCAAAAATAGAATCCAGCATGATCCCAATTCCCCGCGTGAGGAAGAGCAACTACAACGCCACGACCATCCTTCATGGGCGCAGTTAGTAATTCTTCTCGGGTCGACGTTACAGTCGTTGAAATACGGGACTTTGACCAATCTGAGGATCGGAAAGTGTCGCACCAATACCGCATACTCGATGAAACAGCAGCACGCATAAGTTGATCCATCGCCTCGGGGCCATTGCTAGGTACAACTCTTTGTAAATTGCTGCGCAATCTTTTCATCTGCGCGCCATTTCGAGAAAGAACAATTTTGCCGATACTTTCAAATATTGAATAGGCGCTCTTTTCCGGCAAGGCACGCACTAAACGCCATCCCACAAAGTATGGAATCGCTGATAAAAAATCTCTATTCATTTTGTTAAATCGCAGCCTTCACAATCAAAATGCGTTGAACAACGGTCACACTTGCTAGAAAGAGGAGTAACCATATTCCAATTGTTAGAGCATAAGGAACCCCTAGACCGTCGAATCCAATCGCTGTCAAAGTTAAGATCAAACGTTCAGTTCGTTCGGCAAGGCCGCCAGAGCATTGAATATTTAGCGCTTCAGCTTTAGCGCGCACATACGAAACTAAGCCACCTGCAACCAGCGCCGCCAAAGCTATTGGCGCAAGACGATCATCGCCATCAATTAAGGCAATCGTTAAACCGACCATGATTGCAGAGTCTGTGATGCGATCAATTGTTGAATCTAAGAATCCGCCCCATCGACTTGCACCTTTTTGCGAGATTCGCGCCATGGCGCCATCAAAGAGATCACTTAGCGCAAAGAGTGAAATCGCAATCGTTCCCCAGAAAAATTCTTGGTGAGGGTAGAAATAAAGAGCGCTAACAATCAGACCAAGCGCCCCGGTTGCGGTTACTGCATTTGGCGTTAGACCAAGACGAAGCGCCCCGCGCGCAATTGGATTGATGGCGCGGGTTACGGCTGGCTTTAAAGAAGCGCTTAACATCACCACCATCGTAGGCTGAAGGGCAGAATTTCACCTATTCTGACGCCTGTGACTTTCGCAAAACGCATCCATATATATGGCCATGTCTCGGCTCAACCTCAAGCGATCGCCAATCTCTTTGGCGGTGAAGTCTCAGAAATCGCAATCGCCGAAAGTGATCTAGCAATTTTTGCAGTTAACCCTGCAGCCGGTATCGACCAACCGACAATAGATTTATGGCAATCTTTGAGTGATTTTCAATTACCTAGATTGGTTGTTGTAAATGAATTAGAAGGTTCAGACTCGGACTTTGAAGATGCAATCATGTTAGGAAATCGCGTCTTTGATCAATTAGCGACACCGTTCCTTGTTTTGCATGGCGAAAACGGCGAACCAATCGCACTTATAAACCTAGAAACACAAGAGCTAAGGGATTACAGCATCAATCCTGCAACAGCGCGACCAAGTGATAGCGAACACCAAGAGTTAGTTGCTGAATTTCGCGAAGAATATCTAGCCGCAATAGAAGATGCCGGCGAAGGTGCATTCGCTGCTGGGCTTTTATTTCCAGCTATTCCTGTTGTTATTTCAAATGGGCTTGGCATTGATGTCGTGAAAAGTTATATTGATTTATTGCACTAAATAAAGAACTACCAAGCTGCAGCAAGTTCGGCGCGGGTTTGGGCAAGTAAAACTGGCA
>CAITKS010000018.1 GCA_903893085.1 uncultured Actinomycetes bacterium
AAGGCTGTCTCTGGCGCTATGGGTGGATCTAAATCCGAGGAATTCTTAGCACCTTGTGAAACAGGTGAAGATACTTACGTTCTCTGTCCTAAGTGTGGATTTGCTGCGAATGTAGAAGCGATGGTTACAAAAGTTGCGGCGGTTGATTCTTCAAAGGTTCCGGCGATTGAAGAGTTAGATACTCCAAATACCCCAACGATCGACTCACTAGTTGCCGTCTTAAATGAAAAATTTGGTGGAGGATTTACAGGCGCCTCAACTTTGAAGAACGTAATGCTTATGGCAGATAACAAAGCAATTTCCGTGTTGGTTCCCGGAGATCGTGAAGTAGACCTAAAACGTTTGCAAGCAGGACTTGCTGGCGTTGAAGAGTTGCGAACCTTCGAAGAAGCTGACTTTGCAAAGTTCCCATCATTGGTTAAGGGCTACATCGGACCACAAGATGCTGCTAAATCTGGAATCACGGTCTACGCGGATCCAAGAGTTGCACCAGGAACTTCTTGGGTTACGGGTGCAAATAAAGTAAACCGTCATGCGCGCTATGTTGTTAATGGTCGCGACTTCACACCTGATGCTTACATCGAAGCTGCCGAGATTCGGGAAGGCGATTCATGCCCAGATTGTTCAACGGCAGTCATAATCGATCGTGCCATTGAAATTGGCCACATTTTCCAACTAGGACGCAAGTATTCAGAAGCCCTTGGTTTAACTGTTCTTGATCAAAATGGAAAATCTCAGGTTGTAACTATGGGTTCTTATGGAATCGGTGTTTCGCGCGCAGTTGCTGCAATTGCCGAACAAAGTTACGACCAGATTGGACTATGTTGGCCGCTAGAAATTGCGCCTGCCAAAGTTCACATCGTTGCAACTGGCAAAGAAGATTTACCTTTTGATACTGCAGCAGATATCGGTACAAAACTTGAAGCAGCGGGAATTTCTGTGATGCTAGATGATCGTCGCGATCCCAGCGCCGGAGTCAAATTTAAAGACGCCGAACTAATTGGAATTCCAGTGATCGTGGTTGTTGGTAAATCACTTGCCGAAGGCAATATTGAACTACGCAATCGCAAGACTGGCGAAAAATCAGAGGTTGCCGTAGATAAGGCAGTTGCCGCTATTACTGCGTTGATTGCAACTCTCTCCTAAAGTGTTTGCGGATTTAACTCTCTACACAATTCTTTTTTTAGCCCTCGCAGCTTTCTGTGCTGGACTTATAGATGCAATTGCAGGCGGGGGAGGCTTGATTCAACTCCCAGCGCTGCTGATCGGGTTGGAGAAGTCGGAAACCGTTGTAATTCTAGGAACAAATAAAGTTCCATCAGTTTTTGGTACCGCCGCCTCAGCGTTAATTTATCGCCGAAACATCAAAACTGATCCCAAGTTATTACTCGCTATGGCCTTGCCTGCACTACTCGGCTCGATGGGCGGGGCATCACTAGCATCGCTAATTCCTACAGAAATTCTAAAACCGATTGTTGTTGCACTTTTAATTGCGGTTCTCATCTACACCTGGAAGAGACCACAGTTGGGGCTAATCGAATCTATGCGCCATAGCCAAACTCAAAGGCTACGAATTGCAGCAGTTGCGGCTTTGATAATTGGTTTTTACGATGGACTAATTGGGCCGGGTACTGGTTCATTCTTAGTTCTAACACTTGTTGCCGTCTTTGGTTTTGCTTTTCTCTCCGCCTCAGCAATCGCCAAGGTAGTCAACGTGGCAACAAACCTTGGAGCGATACTGATTTTTGGCCTTAACGGTGAGATTCTCTGGAAAGTTGGCCTCACCTTGGCAATTGCCAATGTGGCGGGTGGATTTATCGGAGCGCATTTGGCGTTGCGTGGAGGATCTAATTTGGTCCGAAAAGTCTTTATGGCAATCACTTTAGCGCTGATAGTTAAAGTCGGTTTCGACACTGTCTTGGCACTGTAGTAAAGTAAGCAGTGAATTAAAACTTAATAAAAATTGAATAAGGAGCACGAAATGTCACTGACTCAGTCAATTACAGATCTCATTTTGCCAGCGGTTACTGAAGCTGGTTTCTATTTAGAAGAAGTCCTGATCGCATCTCCCGGAAGCCATCGCACTGTTACTTGCGTTGTAGATGGCCCTACTCCGTTAAACCTTGATCAAGTTACCGTGGTCTCACGAATCATTTCTGAACTCCTAGATGCTGATGATTTCATGGGCGAGACCCCATTCACTCTGGAAGTAACTTCACCCGGTGTCGATCGTCCGCTCACTGAAGTGCGTCATTGGACTAAGAACTTAACGCGCCTAATCAAAACAACTTTAAACGATGGAACCATAATTACTGGTCGCCTAACTGAGTTTGATGAAATAAATGCGACTTTAGTTGAAAACATCAAGGGAAGAATTAAGAACCATACCGTCGCCTTCAGCGATATAAAGCGCGCAGTTGTTGAAATCGAATTTAATCGCAAAGATGCAATCGATGAATAAGTCACAGGTTGATGTTGAAGCCCTGATCGCACTAGCAACACATAAAGAGATTCCACTCGAGCAGTTAATCACCGAGATCGAAGCTGGAGTTCTTGAGGCGTATTACCAAACGCTAGAACCTAAACGTCAGGCTCGCGCCACAATAAATCGCGAGACTGGCGAGATTTCAATTCTGGTTCCAACTTTTAACGAAATTGGCGAACGCATCGCCGAGGATAGTGATGAACCAGAAGGCTTTGCGCGAACTGTGACTTCAACAGTTAGACAAGTTATTAAATTAAAGATGCGCGCTACAAATGATGCGGAAATTGTTGGCGAATTTAGCGCATCCGTTGGAGATGTAATTTCAGGAATTGTTCAACAGGGGCGTGACCCAAAGATGATCAATATAAATTTAGGTCGTGTGGAAGGTCGCATACCTCCCCAAGAACAAGTCCCCGGTGAGGTTTATAACCATGGTGATCGCATTAAATGTTTTGTAGTTGAGGTAAAGCAAGGTTTAAAGGGTCCAGAAATTATGCTCTCGCGTAGCCATCCCGCTTTGGTTAAGCAGTTATTTGCTCTTGAAGTACCTGAAATTAAAGATCGCATCGTTGAGATAATGGAAGTTGCTCGCGAAGCAGGTCATCGCACAAAAATTGCAGTGCGCTCACATCGCGCGGGCGTTTCAGCTAAAGGTTCACTCATCGGACCAATGGGCGCGCGCTCACGTGCGGTTATGGATGAACTTCACGGAGAGAAAATAGATATCGTTGATTGGTCGGAAGATCCTGCAGAATTTGTTGCACAAGCGCTGGCACCGGCCAAAGTTGCAAAAGTTGAGATTGTTGATTTAGCAATGCGTTCTGCCAGAGTTACCGTCCCTGACTATCAATTATCACTTGCAATTGGAAAAGATGGTCAGAATGCTCGACTGGCTGCACGCCTGACTGGTTGGCGTATCGACATCCACCCCGATACCCCGACTCAGTAGATTCGCCCCAATTTAGGCGCACATTTAGGTTAAATCGTGCGAGTTCGCTATCCTTACCACTTGTTGAAGGTGAAAGAAATGGCGCTAATGCGATCAAGTATCAAGTCGATACGTACTTGCATTGTTTGTCGTAAATCTGAAAACCCTTCACAACTATTGCGAGTTAACTGCATTGCTGGGGAAATAATTCCGACACAAGGCAGAAAATCTCTCGGTAGGGGAGCGTGGTTGCACCTCGAGTGCGGATACGTTGCTATAGAACGGAAAGCGTTTAAATGGGCCTTCAAGCTCGAGCAAGCGCCGGATGTTTCAAAATTTACAACGTTCCTAAAGGAACGTTTCACAGATATGGATGCGAAAGATATGAAACTCAAATGAGCTCGTTCAGATTATGAGGTCGTACAACTAAG
>CAITKS010000019.1 GCA_903893085.1 uncultured Actinomycetes bacterium
CCGCGTAAGTCTAAGGGTTACTTCTTTTTATATCCCGCTGGGCACTTAGGGCTTGTTCCACTTACCTTCTTGGTGGTCTTTCCTTTTAAGCAAGTGATAGTCACTGACTTCTTAGCAATTGGCTTAGCTGTCATTGAAGGTGTGGGTGTGGGAGTCGGAGCAACCACAACCTTCTCTTGCGATAACTTCACATTGATTGTTGGAGAGGAGAAAGTAAATCCTTTAGCCGATAGATAAAGCCAACCGTTTTTTTCATTGATAATCGTTGTGGCAACTTTCTTCTCGCCATCGGAGGAGGTAATTGATATCTCTGCCTGAATGGGAGCATTTGTGAAGCCATAAATACAGCGCGCAACCGTGCTGTTTATTGCTAAGTCATAGGTTCCTAAAGCAACTGATCCGCTCGCCTCTAGGTGCGGAGATGCCACTTTGTATTCAAGTGATCCTGTCTCTTTGTTAAAAGTAGGTGGTCCATCGCCGTAAGTAAGAGCATTGGTTGTTACAACGCCACCGAGTTCATCCTTCGACTTCGTACATTTTTCAACTTCTGGATTTTGCCAGGTATTTAGGGCACGGTAAGACCAATATTGAATTGTCTGTGTGGCCTTATCGCCGATGGTCGGCAACATATCGTTCATGATCTGCATCGTTTGTGGATTGGATAGTCCATTAAGCATTGTCTTAATACTGTTTCCTCTTATATCGCCCTGCAAGCCCCATTCGGCATCTGTGAATATCACTTTACGAACTGAATCAGGAATTTGTGCATTAGGAATTGTGAAGTCTAGAGTTGAAACTTTTACCGGCTCTGCTTCAATGTTAACGATCTGTCCTTTGCCATTTGGGGAAATTTCAATTTGAGGAAGAGCGATACGTCCGTGGAACCAGCCACTTACTTTTTGTGCGAGCTGTACGGACATTCCAAAGCGATATCCGGATGGAAAATCTTGGGGGAGTTGGCAAACGCCTGTGTCTACAACTGTGCAACGTTCACCTTGCGGAGTGTAAGAAGGTCCAGAGTTTGGACCTGAACCCGATTGTCCCCAGTTAGGTCGCGTGGTCATTGGAACATAACTACCCGCTACAGCTTTTACGGGAATAATTCCTGCTGTAACTGAGCCATAGTAAAATTTAGTTGTATTAAGTGGTGCACCTGCCGCTTTATTTGCAAAAGAATCTATGCGCATCGAAACGAAGTAATTTTCTTCGCCTCCACTATTGACCACGCCAGGAATTTTCCAGAGTCCACCGAAACCATTTGCTGCAGATAAGAGCATTGCAGGAATTGCGGGACGATCCGTTGTGCCTTTTACGGGGAGAGAATTTAGGAATTGACCTTCTATTTTTTTACCTGTTAAATCCATTGCCCAAACTGATTTGATGCAGTCGAACGAAGAATCCACCGCGCAAGTTGGGAGATTATTTATAGTCTTAACGGATGTCGCGTTCGTGCAAAGCACATCATCAACGGAAGCGCACCAAAGCATTTTGCTGTGATCCACACTATCGGCATTAGCCCAAAAATTACTTGGTTCAAGATTTAAATCAAAACTTTCAGTCAGGTATAAGCCAAAGTTCCCGATCGTGGAAGGTATTTTGCCGCCGGCTTGGGCTCCGCCACTTTGGATAAAAGTCCCTAACAAAAGCGCAGCAACAAGAGCCGCTCCAAATTTATGCGCTGACTTCATCCGCGAACTCCCGACCTTGGCCTGTAGATAACCCTAGTTATCCTCCCAACTTCACCGTCAAAAAAAGACTTTTTTATGCAGGTGGCGGGGCGATCGCTTTGATCTCAAGAGGCGGAATCGCGGGCTTATCTTCTTCGAGTTCCTTCATGTTTTTATCAACTTCAGTTATCACGCGGTCGATCCCGTATTCGGCGGCGATAAGCGCACAAGAAAGGAAGCGATTGAATTCGCGGCCATCTCGCGCACTGAACAAAACCCCAGAGGTTTTCTGTCTATTGCTCACATTAAATATGTAGTCGGTTTCATCAGCAGATGCCGCCGCACCGTTCCATTTTGCGAAGGCCCATTCTTTGGTATTAAACATCCCGTTAAACAAAACCCGATCAGTCGTTAGGACGACATCACCGATTTCGCCCTTTTTTTGAATCGTTTGATTTGATACTACATCTTCACCTTTTGCAGCAATCAAAAACGCTTCTTTAATTTTCTTAAAGATTTCAACATCGGTATGCCAATCGGTGATTGCAAGATCATAAACAGTCATCGCATGCTTATACGCCCGCTTAGCTTTCCACTTGGCAATAAATCCCATGGCCTAATAGTGCCCAACTAATTCGGGTTTGTCTTTAACTTAATGCCAATAACTACCGCGGATGATCCTCAAACCAACCACGCGCCATCGCAAGCACCTCAGGCTCACTCATCGCCAGCAAATTGGTGTCAAGTGCATCAACGACCTTAATCGCTAAATCGGGATGCTTGCGTTCTAAGTACTGGTTGAAGTGAAACATTGAACTTGCTTTTCCGTGCCCGTGCCCAATTAACAAAATTTCTGATGCGCCACCGATGGCGGCAACAATCTCTTCGTAATAACGCGGGACCCCTGGCCCATCTCCACTCCAGCGACGCTTTGGATCATTATGAAAGTGATGTGCATTTAATCCAGAAGGTGCATAAACCTTTGTCGGAATCGTTCCTCGCGATGTGCCCGTTGCCCAAACGCGAGTTTCATCTTTAGTAATTGTTAGAACAACAAACTTTTCAGAAATGTCAGGCATTGTTAAGCCCTCTCATGCTTTAGAAATCAAGATCTTAAAAACAACATAGACCTCAAGCCAGGCGATGGCATCGGATATTAATGGCGCTAGCGCTCATTTAAGCCCGCACAGGCAAGGAACCTCTTAGTATTCCCATATGAGCATTTCTTTAGAGCGCGCACTTGCCCACATGTCTTGGGCAAATCAAGAGATCTTCAAGCTAATCGCTGACCTTCCAGATCATGCACTCGATTCATATGCCACTGATCCAGAATGGACAGTCCGCGAAATTCTGCGCCATATTGCCGCCGCATCCGGTGGATACGCAATTCGTTTGGATGCCATCGAGAATCCAGTTCTTGAACAACCCAAGAACATGGCTGAACTTCGCGAGATAACAACGGCTTTAGAGAAGAGTGATGCCCGACTAATTAAATTAGTTGAGCTAGAAGATAAATCAATCGAAGTAATTCGCGATGGCAAAACCATTAATTGGCTGCGTTCAACCATTATTACCCAGGCCGTCCATCACGCCACAGAGCATCGCGCCCAAGCGATTTCGGCCCTGGAAGCGCGCGGATTCAAAGCAGTAAACCTCGATGACTTTGATCTCTGGGCTTTCGAAATAAGCCAGCGCTAGGGCATCTATGGGTAGAAATCTCTACCTGCCTGCATTACATTTTCCTCGTCTTCTGGAGAAAAGATAGGAACCTCAGCCTTGCGATTAAGAGCAGCATCGATTGTCGCGGCTTTTGCCTGCTTATTCTCGACAGCCATGCCGATTGCATTGCATCAAAATGCGCAGGCTCTTAATTGTGTAACACCAACCGAATCTTCTTATGTTGATGGTTCAAATTCATACATCGTTCAAACTTTTACAAACGTTGCAAATAATTGCGATTGGACAGTACCTGCAGGTGTCACATCAATTGAATCCGTAATTGTGGGTGGCGGAGGTGGAGCGGGATTTGGTTCGTGCGGCGGTGGTGGCGGTGGTGGTCGTGTATTGGTTTCAAATGCACCAATAAATGTTGTCGCTGGCACAGCTTTATCTTTGACTGTTGGTGCCGGTGGAGCAGGTGGTTGGTTGGGAACATATCCAGATTGGTCGCCGGGAACTTCAGGTACAGCAAGTTCAATAACAATTGCAGGAACAACTTATTCAGCATCCGGCGGTGGCGGCGGTGGTGGCATGACAACTGCAGGTTTATCTGGTGGTTCCGGCGGCGGTGGAACAAGTTGTCCAACAACAGCAGGTGCTGCGGCGGATACTTCAACGGTTAGTGGATTCACTGCTTACGGAAATGCAGGTTCCACCGGAGGATCAAATACTTACGAAGGCGGTGGCGGAGGTGGTGCTGGCGCTGCCGGAACTATTCGCAATGGCGGCAACGGAAGAACTGTTTGGGGAGTAACACTTGCTGGTGGTGGCGGAGGATGGACAAATGGTGTTGGCGGAACAGGCGGCGGTGGTAACGCAGGAAGTGGCGATAACACGCTAGCAAGCTCTGGTAATCCTGGAACCGATGGACTTGGCGGAGGTGGCGGAGGCGGAAACAGAGGTGGATCTGGTCGCGTAATGATTCGCTATTTGATGCCGGCTGCAATTGAAAAAGTAACGATCGATCCTGCGAACACAAGTAGCTA
>CAITKS010000020.1 GCA_903893085.1 uncultured Actinomycetes bacterium
AAATGCGATCTGTACTGCCTTTTCCGCACTCTTTTGGCGAGCAGCTTCGGCAACGCGCACATTTGCGCGAACTGCCAGCCACATACCGTTGTAACCAACGAGAGCGGAGAAACCTGCACCCATAAGGAAGAAGAGTGAGCGACCAACGCGAATTGAAGTTGTGTCAGCGGGTAATGCAAAGAGTAGGAAGAAAACAATTCCTACGAAATATGAAAGTGTGCGGAACTGGCGCGCAAGGTATGCGGCGGCTCCTTCTTGAACTGCTTCGGCGATCTCGCGCATCTTTTCGGTGCCTTCGCTGGCAGCCAAGACTTGAGCGCGCAACACCCAAGCGATCGCGAGCGCGAGAAGTGAAATCGCTAGGACCACGTAAGTGATGTTGAGGTTTGTGCCAGTTACTTGCACATTGGACAGGGCGGCAGATGCTCGCATTGGTTCTCCTCCGTTGGAGATTCAGGGCGTCCATTCGATGTCGGACACTAAGATGGCGAGAGTTTACGCATAACCCACCCCGAAATACCAAAATTAGGGGGATATACCTCTTATATGTAAAACCGCTGCGCTGGGGCGCACCTCGTTGGTCGGCTAACCTTGCGGCGATGAATCTTTCAGTGAACCTCTTCGATGCCCATTCGATCATTTCGACCCTTGGGTTGGTTGGTATCTTGGCGATTATTTTTATGGAGACCGGCCTCTTGGTTGGGCTCTTCTTTCCCGGTGACTCTCTGCTTTTTCTGGCGGGAATTGGCGCATCGGGGGCTGCTGCAAAAGTCTTTGACGGCGTTCAGATCGACATTGTGGCTTTGCTGGTCGCAGCCCCGCTGGTTGCCATCATCGGCTCACAAACTGGTTACTTAATCGGTGCTAAATACGGCGTAAAGCTCTTTGATCGCCCTGATGGCCGCATCTTTAACCAGAAGAAAGTAAAGGCCACCGAACGTTGGCTTAATAAATATGGAACTGGCAAGGCTTTGGTTCTTGCTCGCTTTATTCCGTTTGTACGAACTTTGATTAATCCAATGTGCGGTGTTATCAAGATGCCTGCCAAGAAATTCTTTTTATGGAATTGTGTTGGTGCCGTTTTGTGGACTGACGGAGTAATTCTTGCCGGTTATTACTTAGGTGAAAAACTTGAAGGAAGTGTTGATAAATATCTTCTGCCAGTTGTCGGGCTGATTATTTTGATCAGCGTAATCCCAGTTGGTATTGAAATACTTCGAGAGTGGCGCACTAAACGCCACTTAAGTTAATTACAGACCTAAATCTTCTAAAGAATATGCTGCGCGGTATTCATAGCCTGCATCAATAATTGCTTGCTTGGCACCACGTTCGACAATTACTGCAACGCCAACAACGATTGCGCCGGCTTCCTTAAGCGCTTCAACGGCAGTTAAAACTGAGCCGCCTGTTGTTGAAGTATCTTCAACTGCTAAGACGCGTTTGCCAACAACATCTGGGCCTTCGATGCGACGTTGCAGACCGTGAGCTTTTTCTGCCTTACGAACTACAAAGGAATCAATACTTTTTCCGTTGCGTGCAGCCACATGCATCATCGCTGTTGCAACTGGATCGGCGCCAAGAGTTAGGCCGCCAACTGCGTCGTAATCTAAATCTTTAGTTAGCTCCAGCATCACTTCGCCGACCAGTGGCGCTGCCACATGATCAAGGGTTACGCGGCGCAGATCAACGTAATATTCAGCTTCTTTTCCAGAAGATAAAATCACTTTCCCGTGCACAACGGCCTTGTTTACGATCTCTTCTCGGAGAAGTTGGTGTGAGTTCATGTGGCAACCTTACATTGTTAGCCAACTGACCTTACATTCACCAGGTGGATCTAAAGAGGCTGGAACTTGCTCGGTTATACAACCGTTTTGGCTTCGGGCCACGTCCGGGGGAATTCACACAATCCCTCAAAGCTGGTGTGGCTGCAACAAAGCAGAGTTTTTTAAATCCACCGCTAATTGATTCGGGCGCTGTCGCACTTCCTGTTGTTACAGATTTAGGTAAGCGGCCAGAACCAAATACTCCTGAGATTATTACTTTTGCTCGCCAATTGCGGATGCAAAATGAAAATATCGAGCTTTGGTGGCTAGACCAGATGGTTTCGACAAATAAAGCGTTGCAAGAAAAAATGGTTTGGTTCTGGCACGGACATTGGGCCACTTCAATTGGAAAAGTTAATTACGCGATGCCGATGTTGTTAC
>CAITKS010000021.1 GCA_903893085.1 uncultured Actinomycetes bacterium
AACGCGCCTTCTTAAATATTTGAGAGTAATGTCTGGCTCATTCACCGCAAGGTGGCTAGTTGAACTACTAAATCAACGGGGGTATCGATGAGCGAAGATGATGGCCAAGACGAGCTCGTAACAGAGGAAATGCTCTGGGATCGAATCCCCGAAGTACATGGCGCTGATCGTGCCAATACTTATTACGAACTCTCAGCCCGAATCTTTGCCCGCGGCCAATATGACGAAGCGCTAGCACTCGCTGAAACTGCGCGCGATATTTTTTCAGAACTTGGTGCTACAGATTCCACAGAAGGTTTAGCTCAGGCTTATTCTGCGATTGGTTACAACCTAAACCAACTTAAGCGCATGGATGAAGCTGCAACTGCCATGAGCAAGGCAGTTGAAATACTGCGTGAAAGCAAATCACCTCTCTCTTTAGAACTCGCCTGCACACTCGGCGAATGGTGGTATGCATCAAAGAACTTTGAAAAAGTTGTAGAAATTATGCACGAATGTGCCCAAGAGCATTTGGTTGATGGCAATCAAATTGGCGCAGCCAATGATCTTCATTTACTTGGATGTGCTTATCGCGAGTTAAAGCAATTTGAATTAGCTATTACAACATTTAAAGAAGCGCGTTTGATTTTTAAGACCGAGAAAGAAGTTATACAAGTAGCCCGTTGTGATCAGAAAATTGCATCTTGCTATGTAGAGCTCGGTGATGGCGAAAAAGCGATGGAGGCAGCGCGTAAAGCGATCGATGTCTTTGAAACTGGACACGATCACCGCCGCGAAACATTTGCACTCTTTGAATTCGGGAAAGCCGAAGTACTTATAGGCAAGCTAGATGATGGCTTACTTACCCTTGATGGCGTCCTTCAAATCATCTCTGAAGATGAACCAAAAGACTTCGAACTCATCGTTGATATCGAAACCCGAATGTCCACGGTTCTTCGAAACCTTGGTCGATTGGATGAAGCCAACGAAATTGATCGCCGGCTTATTGCTGTTCGCGAAGCGATGGAAGAAGTGCCAGTTTCAGAAGATTTAGGCGACTAAACCTTCTCTATTTATCTGGGTAGGTGTTGCAACGCCCAGTGATACATCGCGATTGCGCCGGCTGCCGATGCGTTCATAGAACGTGTTGATCCGTATTGGTTAATTTCATACAAGACTTCGCAGACAGCGATTCCCTCATCAGACATACCTGCACCTTCCTGACCAAAGAGAAGTACGCAAGATTCTGGAAGCGCTGCACTTTCTAACTGTTTAGAAGATGGCACGTTATCAATTCCAATAATTGGCAAGTTGTTTTCTTTACACCATGTCGCAAAATCGGCAATTGTCGGATGATGAATAACCGTTAAGTATTTATCAGTAACCATCGCTCCACGTTTATTCCAATCGCGCTTTCCAACGATATGTACGGCGGAAACATTAAAGGCATTAGCGGTTCTTACGACAGACCCAATATTTAAATCATGTTGCCAATTTTCAATAGCAATCTGCAACTTATGACGTTTAGTGTTTAAGTCAGCAACAATTGCTTCAACTGACCAATATCTATAGTGATCTAGAACATTTCGGCGATCGCCATTTTCTAGTAATTCTGGGTCATATTGCTCACCAGTTGGCCATGGTTTTTCGTGAGGCCCTACGCCTACTACTGGAAAGAATTCTCCTGGTCCGATCGTGGCAGGTGTATTTATTTCCATGTGCGCACTCTAAACTTAATAAGTAATAAAGGCTAGAAAGGTTAAATTCAGAAATATGCATAAGTTTTTGGGGATTGGTGCTGCCATTCTTGTGGCTAACCTTTTGGCTGCGCCCACAGCCAAAGCGTTTGATCCAGTTTCGGCTGCCAATGTTTTTGCTCGCCTTGCCGTAGAGCCCGAAATGGGAAATCCATCCGTTTCACTTCTTGACTTAAGTACTGGCGAAATAGTTTTTGAATCAAATGCATTTTCTCAACGCAAACCCGCTTCCACAATGAAAATTTTAGCGGCGACTGCAACACTTAAACATCTAGATCCAAATTATGTTTTCTCAACGACCGTCTCACTTGGTCCAGTTGCAGATTCACTTGTCATAAATGGTGATTACGATCCTTGGATTTCATTTAATGATCGAACTGCTACCAAAATGAAAAGGACATCTTTCCTCCGTCTGGCATTTAACTCGCTAACAGCCGCTAAGAAAAACTCCGGGGGATCGGTTAAGAACCTGAAGATTTATTACAACGATTTGTATTCCAATGAAGTTGCAACATTTAAGGCGTTTTACAAAAAGCGTGGAGTTAAAGCATCATTTATTAAAGTTACAGAGGCGAAAGCCCAAGAGATATCTGGCGCTCAAATTCTTTTTTCAGATTCACCAACCGTTAAAGATATATTGAATTATTTCCTCCTTTGGAGCGATAACGTACTTTCAGAACGGATGGCTCGATTATCAGCTAAGGCAGCCGGCTATGAATTTAACGACAAAGGCGTTGCCGTGACCTTTTCAAATTTATTGAAAGAGATGGATATCGACCCATCAAAGATAGTCATTAAGGATGCCAGTGGGCTTTCACGAGAGAATAAAGTGACGGCAAATGTGATGGCAAAATTGTTGTATAAAGTTCATTCAGATCCGCTCTTAGCAACTCTTATCGAAGGTTTTCCAGTAAGTGGAGAATCCGGCACGCTGCAACGTCGTTATGTTGAAACAGCTCCAGATGCAGTTGGATTAGTTAAAGCCAAGACCGGAACGCTCACCGGAACGGTCAGTTTGGCAGGGTACGTTCAATCAGGTGAACGTGAATATGCCTTCGTTGTGATTGCAGACAAAATTAGGCGAACCAATTCTGCTAGTGACCAGGCGCGCAAAACTTTAGACAGGTATTTGGCGAAAATTGCGGCACCGCTTTTAGCCCCAGCTGTTGATACTGCGACTGCGGTTACTGATTTGCAAACACCTTAATTGAACCGCCATAACAGGCAACCCACGTGCGAGATGTTTCGGAATCATAAGTCACGCCAATCGGTTCTGCACAAACTTTAATATTTTGAATTACTTTCATATCTGAAGTTCTCACTTTTGAAAGAGTTCCGCTACGAAAGTTCACGACGAATAAAGATGATCCATCTGATGAAATCGCCAGACTGCGAGCCG
>CAITKS010000022.1 GCA_903893085.1 uncultured Actinomycetes bacterium
GAACGCTTTTATTTCTGCTACCAAATATTCTCAAGCTTTCAATCGGTCACATTTTGCCACGCAGCCGAATGCTGCACTTTGCATTGCCTAAAGGCGGAGTTCGCATCGTTGCGATGACAATACTTGGAACGCTCTTTGCGAAGCTGGGACAAAGTATTTTCGAAGACCCAGAACAGTTCCTAACTTGGGGTTTTGTGTTACTTAGCATCCCCGGTTTAGTAATCGGAATCTTAGGTCTGCTTTCAGATGATAAACAATCCGGATCGCTGAGGAATCATCCGGTAGGGGTTTGGGTGTACCGAATCGGTGGAATCGCAATCTTCTACTTGATTCTCCAAATCGCGATCGGCAAGGATATTTTGGAACTGATTTCGTAATTTCAAACAGTCATTTCTAACCCATCTCCTATAAGATTCGTATAAATTCGATAAGAAAAGAGAAACACCATGGGCGCTTGTACTTGCGGTTACACCAGAGATGAAGAGAAGAACTGCGATGGAACCCACAAGGTCGTCAAAGCGGTAAAGGCTGAATTGGCCGAGAAGCTAGAAGTCAATGGCTTCCCTCACGCATCTGAATACGTAAAAAATAACTAAACCTGTCAAAAGAGCAATTAAAGTCTTGAAGTAAGAATTCCCAAGACTTCAGATTTGCTAGGCATGATTGGGTTGTTGGATGTAACGCTATCTGCGATTACCTTCTCGGCGATATCTTCGATCATTTCTTGCTTGACGCCGTAGAAAGTAAGTGAATTACGAATCTCAATTTGATCTGAAAGATCGCGCACGGCTGCGATAACAGTCTTTGAATCAGCGCTTACATTCATATCATTACCAACAGATGCATAAACATCACTGGAAACTGATGAATTAAATTGCATTACCTCTGGCAATACTGTTGCAAGAGCTTCTCCATGTGCTGCGCCAACTCGGGCAGAAACAGAGTGAGCGATACCGTGAACTAAACCGAGGCCGGATAGCGTTAAAGCCAATCCAGCTAAGTGTGCACCCATCAACATATCCCCGCGGGCATCAATATTTTTGCCATCTTTAAATGCAACAGGAAGGGCTTTCGAAATTAATTTAATCGCCTCGTGGGCATAAGCGGCAGACACAGGTGTGCGTCCCTTGGATGTCAAAGATTCAATCGCGTGAGTTAAGGCATCGATTCCGGTTCCTGCAGTTGGACGCGGAGGCAATCCAACAGTTAGCTCTGGATCCAATATCGCGGCAACAGGTGTTGTCGATGCATCACCAACATAGAACTTGCACTGGCGAATCGGATCATCAATGACGCCCCAGTTATTTGTCTCGCTGCCCGTGCCTGATGTTGTTGGGATTGCAATGATTGGTACCGCTGGCTTATCCGGGGTGATGCTGTAATCAAAACGTGCGGATGAAAAAGTTGGGTTTGCAACCACCAAGGCGATTCCCTTTGCCGAATCAAGTGAAGATCCGCCGCCGAGTGCAATTATGCAATCTGCACCGAAGGCAACTGCATCGCGCGCAGCTTCATCAATTAACAGCGTTGTTGGATTTGGTTTGATGCCAGCAAATGATGCGCTGTTGATTCCAGCCGATGCCAGAATTGCTTGCACCTTTGCCAAGACTCCAGCACCTGCAACACCTGGATCTGTAATGATGAAAGGCTTTACTGATGATTGCGCAGCAATTAGTTCAGGCAATTGCGCAAGGGATCCCGCTCCAAAGCGAATAGATACGGTTCCTGGTGTCAACGTAAATGCGTTCATACAGTTTTAGCCTTCACTTTCGATGGTGTTTGGAGTTTTGAATTAGATGAAATAACAGAGGAGATCCGGTCAGCAGCCTTCTTCATTTCCAGCGCAGCGGGAATTAAATGTTCTTCAAAACGCGCACGTGGAGCAGCAACGTTTAGCGCTGCAATAATTGAGCCCGAATGATCTTGAATCGGAACCGATGCACCAATGAGGCCAGGTTCATACTCTTCAATAACAGTTGCATAACCATCTTTTCGAATCTTGCGAATCTTTTCAATTAGTTCCTGACCAGTTTTAGTCTTACAAAATGTTGGTGCACCAACGATCTCTTTATTTAAAGGAAACAACCGTGCGATTTGTTCATCTTCTAAGCCACTTAAAAGTACGCGCCCTGATGAAGTCATATATGCAGGAGCTGCAACACCCATCCAACTCAGCGCACGAAAACCGTGGGCAGGAGATTCCGAGTGAATTGTTATAACTTCAAGGCCTTGCAAAACAGTTAGGTGAATCGTTTCGCCAAATTTATGAACTAACCCATGCATTTCACCCCGGGCAGCGTTTACGAGATGCGCTTCGAATGTGTAACGGGCAATGGCGTAAAGGCGCGGACCAACCACGACGCCAGAACCCCGTCTTAATAACAAACCGTTATCAATTAACCGCGATACCGCGCGCGATACCTGACTTTTTTCCCGACTTGTCGCCTCTGCAATGTCGCCATTGCGCATTGCATTCGGGCTAACGGCTGCTACAGCCTCGATTATTTCCAGATCGCGCTCTAAACCGTTGTTTCTGACTAGCGCCGTCGTCATGTTGCAAACTGTACAACTTTTAATGCACCTATTGCAACAGATTACCAAAAGAGAGCATGATGCGCGGGTGGCCGATACATCACCAGCACCAGAAGAAGAGATCATCGAAGGCTTTAATGGCCTTGGTGATCTTGGTGCAGTCGATGGTGAAATCACTGGCGTAGATACACCATCACTCTTTGATTACATTTCTGGCAATCAAGAGCGAGTTATAAGCGCATTTGTTGCGCAGATTGAATTAGTAATTGTTGTTGTTTCAATTATTTCAATAATTGCGATCATCACAGGTCTGTTAATTTGGAAAAACACGACACTTGTTGAAGTCATAACTGGTTTTTGGTCAATTGTTTTCACAATTCCATCACTGGCCATGTTTATTTTCTTCATCGGCCCCTTCGGTTTAGGTTGGAAGCCCGCGGTAATCGCACTTGTCTTATATGGTCAATTACCGGTCGTACGAAACACCATCGTTGGCTTGCGAAGTATTGAACCCGCAATTTTGGAATCAGCAATGGCGATGGGAATGAAACCTTTTACTGTCCTGCGTAAAGTTCACTTTCCGCTAGCTTGGCCAATCATCATCGTCGGCATCCGAGTTTCTTGCATGTTGACCTTCGGTATCTCAGCAATCGCTGCATACGTAGGCGGCCCAGGACTGGGCGATCTTTTGTTTAGCGGTTTAGCTCAATTAGGTTCATTTAATGCGATGAACCAAACGCTAGTTGGCGCACTGGGAATCACAGTTTTGGCTCTGATATTTGATGGCTTCTTTGTAATAATTCGACGAATCACAACACCTAGGGGGTTGCGTGTCTAATTTAACTATCGGTCA
>CAITKS010000023.1 GCA_903893085.1 uncultured Actinomycetes bacterium
ATGTGCAGGTGCGCAGAATTCAATCGCTTTTGCAGCGTAAGGGTTTTGGCTTTGGAACTATCTCGCAAGTATTAAAAGAGTTAGATCTTTTAAACCCTTAAGACTTTGCTAGATGCTCAGTCAAGCGAGCAGCGGTAGCAACAACTGCAGCGGCATGTACGCGACCAGGTTGACGTCCTAAACGCTCAATCGGACCAGAGATAGAAACGGCAGCGATCACTTTTCCATTGGGGCCTTTAACAGGTGCGCTAACTGATGCAACGCCGGCTTCGCGTTCTCCGACTGATTGCGCCCAACCGCGACGGCGATCAGCAGAAAGATGAGCTGCAGTAAAACGTGCATTCTTAAGTCCGCGATGAATCTTTTCGGAATCTTCCCAAGCCAATAAAATTTGCGCAGCAGAACCTGCTTGCATAGTCAGAGAGGCCCCAACCGGAACTGAATCACGCAGTCCTGATAAACGTTCGGCAACGGCAACACAGATACGGATGTCGCCTTGGCGACGATAAAGTTGTGCGGATTCCCCAGTGGCATCGCGTAGTGCGGCAAGTGCGGGGGCAGCAGCGGCTAGTAGGCGATCTTCGCCAGCAGCGGCAGCAAGTTCGGCAGAACGTGGTCCAAGTACGAATCGACCTTGCAGATCACGGGCAACTAAGCGGTGATGCTCAAGGGCAACAGCTAAACGGTGAGCGGTAGGGCGTGCTATCCCGGTTGCTGCGACAAGTTCAGCAAGTGAGTGTGGGCCAGATTCCAGCGTGCCCAAGATGGTTACGGCTTTATCTAAAACGCCAACTCCGCTATTCTTCTTATCCACACAGCGAGATTAGCATCCCATCTAATGAGATGCAAGATTTAGGGAGTGAAAGTCGATTATGGGTAAAACACTTGCAGAGAAGATTTGGGATGACCACATCGTTCGCTCGGCAGCTGGTGAACCAGATCTGCTTTATATCGACCTGCAATTAGTACACGAAGTTACTAGCGCACAGGCATTTGATGGCTTGCGATTGGCCGGACGCAAAGTGCGCCGCCCAGATTTAACTATTGCAACTGAAGATCACAACACACCAACTTTAGATATTTTAAAGCCAATTGCAGATCCAGTTTCTAAGTTACAGATCGATACCTTGCGCAATAACGCAAAAGAATTTGGTATTCGTATTCACTCACTTGGCGATGCCGATCAAGGCGTGGTGCACGTGGTTGGACCGCAGCTCGGTATCACTCAGCCAGGTATGACAATTGTTTGTGGAGATTCGCATACATCTACGCACGGCGCATTTGGTGCGATCGCTTTCGGTATTGGTACTTCAGAAGTTGAGCATGTACTTGCGACACAGACTTTGCCATCGACTCGTCCGAAAATGATGGCGATAAATGTTGAAGGTAAGTTAAAAACTGGTGTTACGGCCAAAGATATTATCTTGGCGATCATTGCCCAGATAGGTACTGGCGGGGGACAGGGTTACATCATTGAATACCGCGGTTCTGCAATTCGCGAACTTTCAATGGAAGGCCGCATGACAGTCTGCAACATGTCCATCGAAGCAGGCGCACGCGCTGGTTTGATCGCACCCGATCAAAAGACTTTTGATTACATTAAGGGCAAGCCACACGCACCTGAAGATTTCCCAGCTGCACAGAGTTATTGGGAGACGTTATTTTCAGATTCCGATGCAAAGTTTGATCTTGAAATCACACTGGATGCGGATGTTCTCGAGCCATTCGTAACTTGGGGAACAAACCCAGGACAAGGTTTGCCGCTAAACGGATCTGTCCCAAATCCTGCAGACATCAAAGATTCTGAAGAACGCGGTGCGGCAGAGCGCGCACTTGAATACATGGGCTTAACCGCCGGCACACCACTCAAAAAGATAGCCATTGACACTGTTTTCTTGGGCTCTTGCACCAACGGACGAATCGAAGATTTACGTGCAGCAGCATCAGTTATTGAGGGCAAGAAGATTGCGCCAAAACTTCGCATGTTGGTGGTTCCTGGATCTGAGCGAGTGCGCCAGCAAGCAATGAAGGAAGGCCTGGATAAAGTCTTTCTTGATTTCGGTGCGGAATGGCGTAACGCTGGATGCTCGATGTGTCTTGGTATGAATCCAGATCAGTTGGCAGTCGGAGAACGTTCTGCATCTACATCCAACCGTAACTTTGAAGGACGTCAGGGCAAGGGCGGACGCACACATTTAGTGAGCCCACTTGTCGCAGCAGCGACCGCAATTCGCGGAACGCTTTCATCTCCGTCGGATCTTTAAGAGAAGAGGCACTGACCATGGAAAAATTCATTTCACATACCGGCACGGGAGTTCCACTTCGCCGAAGCAATGTTGATACAGATCAGATCATTCCTGCCGTTTATCTAAAGCGTGTTACCCGCAGCGGTTTCGAAGATGGACTTTTCGCGGCCTGGCGCAATGATCCCGAGTTTGTCTTAAACCAGAGCCAATACAAGTCAGGAACTGTCCTGGTTGCTGGCCCTGAATTTGGCACTGGCTCATCTCGTGAGCATGCCGTTTGGGCGCTTCAGAATTATGGATTCAAAGTTGTTATCTCTAGCCGCTTTGCCGATATTTTCCGTGGCAATTCACTCAAAGGTGGCTTGC
>CAITKS010000024.1 GCA_903893085.1 uncultured Actinomycetes bacterium
TTCTGGAGCATTCGAAGTTTTAGCTCGAAGATTTCTTGGGCCAGAAGTCGGTGCTGTCCGACATACTGATTTAACAAACTAGGGAGAAAAATGGCACGCAATGATGGTCGCTCAGTCACTGATCTTCGCGAAATTAAGATAACGCGCAATTGGTTAGACCATGCAGAAGGGTCTGTGCTTGTTGAGTTTGGCAAGACTCGCGTTCTCTGTGTTGCATCATTTACACCCGGAGTACCGCGCTGGCTTAAGGACTCAGGTAATGGTTGGGTCACTTCAGAGTACGCAATGCTTCCGCGTGCAACACATTCACGTTCTGATAGAGAAAGCGTCAAAGGAAAACTCGGCGGTCGCACTCAGGAAATTTCTAGACTCATTGGACGCTCACTTCGTGCGATTGTGGATATGAAAGAACTTGGTGAAAACACAATCGTTATTGACTGTGATGTTTTGCAAGCAGATGGTGGTACACGCACTGCTGCAATCACAGGTGCTTACGTTGCTCTTGCAGATGCTATTAAGTGGGCGAAAAAGGAAGGTCACATTAAAGAAAATTCAAAACCTCTAAGTGATTCAGTTGCAGCGGTGAGCGTTGGAATTATTGATGGAGTACCGATGCTCGATCTTTGCTATGAAGAAGATGTTCGAGCTGATACTGATATGAACGTGGTTTGTAGTGGGGACGGAAGATTTATCGAAGTTCAGGGAACAGCCGAGGGCGTTCCGTTCGATCGAACACTTCTTGATTCGCTCTTAGATCTTGCCGTTAATGGTTGCAAAGAGCTTGGTGCGAAGCAGACTGAAGCGTTAGCTAAATAATTTTGTAATATGAAACATAAATTACTTTTAGCCACTCGAAATAACGGCAAAGTAGTTGAGTTTGCGAGAATTCTTGAAGCTATTGCGCCAGGAGAAATTGAATTAATTTCACTTGATTCATTTCCAAATCTCCAAGATGTCGATGAAACCGGTCATACCTTTAAAGAAAATGCACTTCTTAAAGCAACCCAGATGAGTAAAGCAACTGGGCTTCCTGCCATCGCTGACGACAGTGGCCTTTGCATTGATGTACTCGACGGTGCGCCTGGAATCTTTTCTGCGCGATGGTCTGGTGAGCATGGAAATGATCAAGCTAACAACGAGAAAGTTCTTGAGCAATTAAAAGAAATTCCCGCAGATAAACGAGGCGCACATTTCACATGCGTTGCCGCCCTTGCCCTGCCCGATGGGCGAACCCATACAGAGGAAGGGCTCTTTGACGGCCAGATATTAAATTCACCTATGGGTGAGAACGGCTTTGGATACGACCCGATATTTAAGCCGGCAGGTTTCGAGATTTCAAGCGCGCAAATGTCGGCCGAACAGAAAGATTCGTTGAGCCATCGCGGAAAAGCTCTGCGAGCCATTGCTCCGCATGCAATCGAATTACTCAATTCTCTGCGCTAAACTTCTCCTATCCAAGTGCGTCGGTTACGCAACATGAACAACTCAAGGAGTCAATGTGGCTGTTAAGAAGAAGAGCGCAGCAAA
>CAITKS010000025.1 GCA_903893085.1 uncultured Actinomycetes bacterium
GATATCGGTTCAGGGGCTGGGCTACCGGGCATAGTTATCGCTTTAGCAAGGCCAGATTTAAAGGTGACGCTAATTGAACCCCTTGAACGCAGGGTCGATTTCCTAAATGAGGCAGTTGCCGCTATTTCAAGTGACTTAATCCAAATAGAAGTCATCCGAGGCCGCGCTCAGGATGTAAAGAAGAACGCCGATTTTGTAACGGCCCGCGCAGTGGCCCCTCTTGAGAAGTTGAAGAAGATTAGCTGGCACATGGTTAAAACTTCAGGCTCACTGCTTGCCATGAAGGGGGAGTCCGCGGCAACTGAGATGGTTGGCGTAAAAGGTGCCCAACTTCATGAGATAAAACTCGACGGAATTGAGCTCGGCAGGATTATCTCCGTTCGCAAAGGTGCTTAGATAAGCGCGTGGATGATTCACGTGAAACAAGTGCGCCGCGCGGCGATGGCAAAGTAGTCGGCGTTCGCCGCCTTAAAGAGGCGATGGCCAAACCCGCAACCACCCGAATCTTCACCGTTGCCAACCAGAAAGGTGGGGTCGGAAAGACCACCACAACAGTCAATATTGCAGCAGCCCTTTCTATGGGTGGCCTTCGAGTCCTAGTCATTGATCTGGATCCACAGGGCAATGCCAGCACCGCTTTGGGCGTACCCCACCGTGATATCGAGGGAATTTATGAAGTCCTTATGGGCGGATCAACAATTACTTCTGTAATTCAAAAAGTTGCTGGCTTTCCGGCCCTCGATTGCGTTCCATCAAATTCATCTCTTGCAAATGCGGAAGTTAATTTAGTTTCAATGGTTGCACGCGAGCTTCGTCTAAAAGAAGCGTTAGATGAAATTTCACCAAACTATGACTACATCTTTATTGATTGCCCGCCTTCACTTGGTTTGTTAACAATTAATGCACTAGCTGCAGCACGCGAACTTTTAATTCCAATTCAAACTGAATATTACGCACTAGAAGGCCTGTCACAATTGCTTGAAACTTATGGCGTTGTTAAGAAACGGTTGAATGCAAACCTAGATCTATCAACAATTGTTTTAACAATGTTTGATGGCCGCACACGTTTATCAAATGATGTTGCCGCAAATGTTCGGGCGCACTTTCCCAAAGAACTTATTGATATTCCAATCCCACGTGCGGTGCGCGTTTCCGAAGCACCTTCATATAACCAAACGGTAATGACTTACGATCCGCTTTCACCAGGCGCTATTGCCTACATGCAGGTTGCGCGCGAAATCGCCGAACGCGGTAAACCAAAAGATGATGTTAACTTTGATTCAAATGTTGTAAATATTAATTACAAACGTGATGGAGAAATTGCATGAGTGCAAAAAGAGGCGGACTCGGAACCAATTTAGATTCATTGATCCCAACATCACTAACTGTTGCCGGCAACGAGGTTGCACAACAAAATGAAGTATCAATTGACTCTATTTCTCCAAACCCTCGCCAACCCCGCACCGTATTTGATGAAACTGCACTTAATGAATTAATTGCTTCAATAAAAGAAATCGGCATTTTGCAACCACCTGTTGTGCGCCAAACATCTGCCGGTAAATATGAATTAGTTATGGGTGAGCGCCGCTTCCGTGCAGCAAAGGCAGCGGGCTTAAAAAGTATTCCAGTAATAATTCGACAGACTCCAGATAACGAATTATTGCGCGAGGCTTTAATTGAAAATATTCATCGCAGCCAATTAAACCCACTTGAAGAAGGTGCGGCCTATAGCCAATTATTAAATGACTTTAATTGCACACATGAAGAGCTGGCTACAAAGTTGGGTCGCTCTCGCCCGTTAATTTCTAACACAATGCGATTGCTTAACCTGCCGCCAGCTGTGCAACGCAAAGTTGCCGCTGGTGTTATTTCGGCTGGCCATGCTCGCGCACTTTTGGGGCTTACCGATGAATCGGAGATTGAAAAACTTGCCAACCGAATTGTCGCCGAAGGCTTAAGTGTTCGCGCAACCGAGGAAGCAGTAGCAATTCATTCCCCAAAGAAAAAAGGAACGACCGGAAAATCTGGAAAAGCTACCGCCAGTGGTGAAACTCTGGCTGCTGCAGAATTGTTGAGTGATTATTTGGATACCCGTGTAAACGTTCAAGGCGTATCGGGCAAAGGCAAGATAATTATTGAATTTGCAGGACGTGAAGACTTGCAGAGAATCGTAGATTTAATCGAAGGTAAGTAAAGATTATTTAAGCGCGGTGCCGCGGCGCGACATTTCCTGCTTAACAATTCCACCAAGTGCTTTAACGCCCTCACGAATTCGCTCAGGAGTTGGGTGGCAGTAAGAAAGACGCATAGACCAAGACCCGAAACCATCTGCGTAAAAAGCGGTTCCTGGAACGTATGCGACCTTGGCAACAATTGCCTTGGGCATCATCGCTTTAGTATCAATCTCGGCAGGCAAGTTAACCCAAACATAAAAACCACCACCAGGCTTTGTCCACGTGGCTTCCTTAGGGAAATACTCTTCAAGTGATTCCAACATTGCATCACGACGTACTTTATATAGCTCGCAAAATGATGCGATCTGATCGCGCCATGGCTGATCAGCTAAATAACTAGAGATAGTTAATTGTGTGAAGTTAGATGGGCAGAGAATTGAAGATTCTGATGCGATAACTAACTTATCTTTTAAAGATGGCGGAACAAGGGCCCAACCAATGCGAAGCCCAGAAGCAATTGTTTTAGAGAAAGACCCAAGATAGATAACGTTTTCGGAATCTTCAGCGCGCATCGCATTTGGGGCCGGGCGATCAAATCCCAAGAGGCCATAAGGGTTATCTTCTACAACGAAAATCCCTTCTTCACGGCATATAGAAAGAATTTCGGTGCGGCGATCAGCAGGAAGTAAGACACCTGTTGGATTTTGGTAATTAGGAATTAAATACAAGAACTTAATCTTGCGCCCTGCTGCGCGAACTGACTTAATCGCGTTACGCAAAGCATCAGGAACAAGACCGTTCATATCCATCTCAACATGAACGACAGATGCCTCATATTGCCTAAAGGTTCCGAGCGCTCCGACGTATGAAGGTGCTTCAACTAGAACCACATCGCCTGGATCAATAAAAATACGAGAAATTAAATCGAGCGCTTGTTGTGAACCAGTGGTTACAACAATGTCATCTGGATTAGCGCGAATTCCTTCCAAAGCCATTACATCGCAGATTTGTTCGCGAAGTTTAGGGTGGCCTTGTCCGCTTCCATATTGAAGAGCTTCAGCACCATTATTTAAAATTAATTGATTAACAACACCAGCCATCATCTCCATCGGCAGCGCAGATAAATTTGGCATTCCGCCAGCAAGTGAAACAATTTCAGGGCGTGATGCAACAGCAAAGAGTGAGCGAATTTCAGATGGCAACATACCCGCAGCGCGAGTAGCAAAACGTTGTTCCAGATGTTGTGGAGCCCCGGTTTGGTAGCGAACTGATACCTCAGACATAAGAGCTAGTCTCCCACACGCCCTGACAGGATTGCGAACCGATTAAATTCAACGGCGAAGGCCAGCACTTCTTAGGTCAGATAATCTCAAAGTTCCTGTTTTTGCATCATCTTCAGCCGATAAATAAAGGCGTTGAATAGCAATAATGAAAGCTTCTGCCAAAGTATCGCGAAAATCTGGACGCGCAAGGCGGGCAGAGTCACCGTCATTGGAAAGATAACCGAGGTCAACACGAACAGCGGGCGCCTGAGTTAATCGAAGTAAATCCCAAGTCTTGGCATGTGTTCGACAATTTAATAAATCAGTACGAGCACATATTTCACGTTGTACTAAAGATGCAAATCTTTCTCCAACAATTGAGTGCACACCATGTGCGTCACTGCCATAAAAATAAGTAGAAACTCCGTGCGCACTAGGATTTGCGTGCTGATCAGTGTGCAATGAAATTACTAAGTCAGCAGAATTCTTATTTGCAAATGAAATTATTTGATTTTCGGTTAATACATTACGAGGCCCGCGCGTTAAGAAAACACTTGCACCAAGTGCCAACAAACGACCTTCTAAACGTTGGGCAATGTCATAGACAATTTCAGACTCTGATTCTCCAAATGCTGGATCAATGACAATTACTTTATTTGCAAGTGCTGGCCCGCGATTGCGCTGGGCTGCTGTTTCACGCATTTGCGTCGGCGCACCACCAGAGACAATTTTTGTTAATCGAATTAGCGCAATTATTGTCGCCGGACCACATTTACCATCAACTTTAATTCCGACAGATTGTTGAAACTCTTTTACTGCAGATTCCGTACGTTCACCAAACACTCCGTCTACACGACCTGCGTTAAATCCCATCTCAGTTAATCGCGCCTGCAAAGCAGCAACGTCATCACCTCGCATCATCGGCGAAGGTTGCAAATTAAGTGAGCGATCCCCTAATTTCCAACGCGCTTCCTCAAAAGCGCGCAAGGTTGCATCATTTAATTGACCAGTGACATGAAGCCCGCGTTCTTGTTGAAAAGAACGGATCTCATCCGGAGACAGTTCTTTCATAACAAATCTAATTCAACGAATTGATTAGATGTACGCTTCTAGCTCTTTAAGAAGAGCAGGCTTTGGCTTTGCACCAATGATGGTTTTTACAACTTCGCCATTTACATAAACATTAAGCATCGGAATAGATGTAACTCCGTACTTAATTGCTATTGCAGACTCTTCATCGGTATTTAACTTAACGATTGTTAGCTTGTCGCCATGTTCATTTGAGATTTCATCCAAGATTGGACCAACCGCGCGGCATGGGCCACACCATTCAGCCCAAAAATCAACCAATACTGGCTTGCTGCTCTTTAGGACAACCTCATCGAAATTGGCTGCCGTTACTTTGCCTGCGCTCATCTTTACTCCTTTTATCGAACGAACCTTGTATTTATATGGAAATCTAATATTTGAAGCGTACTAGTGAGAGAGGAACTTTTCAGCGTCTAACGCCGCTTGGCAGCCTGACCCGGCTGCAGTAATTGCTTGGCGGTAAGTGAAATCAACCAAATCACCGCAAGCAAAAACCCCGCTGATATTGGTGCGGGTTGAGCGACCATCGACAGAGACATAACCCTCTTCATTTAACGTAATTTGAGAAGTCACAAGTTCACTGCGCGGAATATGGCCGATTGCAACAAAGAGACCAGTGAAATCACGTTTCGATTCTTCTCCAGTAACAGTGTTACGAAGTTGTAGCCCCTCAACTTTTTCAGCACCCAATACATCGGTGACTTCGGTATTCCATAACATTTCAATCTTTGGATTGCTTAGTGCGCGATCAGCCATAATTTTTGAGGCACGCAATGAATCGCGACGGTGAATCAATACAACTTTTGATGCAAATTTTGTTAAGAAGGTTGCCTCTTCAACCGCTGAGTCTCCTCCACCAACTACTGCAATAACTTGATCGCGGAAGAAGAAACCGTCACACGTTGCACACCAAGAAACACCACGACCAGATAAACGCTTTTCGTTTTCCAGACCAATTTCCTTATATGCCGAACCCATAGCCAAGATAACGGCCTTTGCTTGCACGGTGTTTCCTGAACCGTCTTTAATAATTTTTATATCACCGGATAGATCCATCTCGATGACGTCATCTGTAATTAGCTCAGCACCAAAACGCTTGGCTTGCTTTCGCATACTGTCCATCAAGTCTGGACCCATCACACCATCTACAAATCCAGGAAAGTTTTCAACTTCTGTTGTGTTCATCAAAGCGCCACCAGCGGTAACAGAACCCTCGTAAATAATCGGATCTAATTGCGCACGCGCAGCATAAATTGCCGCTGTGTAGCCAGCAGGACCTGATCCGACAATTACTAATTCTCTAACCATGTGCTCAGCCTATCCATTTCTACTTATTTCTTACGACGCGCCTTACGCTTACTAAATAGTGAGATTGCAAACTCTCGCAAGGTAGCGATCTCGGTGATTTTAAAGGCGTGCGCTAGCAATAAGAATCCAACGCCGCTTCCAAGAAGGACGAAGGCCAAACGCAGGACGCCGAGCAGTGGCGCTGCATCATCGCTAATCCATCCGAAGAAGTATGCAATTGCAAAGAAGGGCAGCATCGCCAAGAGAGAAGCTGCATATAGACGAATATGTTGGCCCGCAAATTGTGAATATTCAAAGCGTCCAACATGTTTTTTCAAAAGTGAGATTGTTACAAAAAGGCCGATTATGTAACTAACCGCAAAAGCGAGGCCTAAACCAATCGTCACGTGGTCACTCTTAAGAATGTCCAAGAAAAGGTAAGAGAGTGCGGATGAAATAATATTAATAATCAAAATAGATAGAACCTGGGTTTTAGTATCTTCAAACGCGTTAAAACCACGGATCAAAATTAAGTTAATCGAAAAAGCAACTAAACCTAAACTAAGCGCCGAAAGCACATAACCGATGTATCGAGAATCTTCCAAGGAGATGCCGAAGTAAAGAACTTCGGTCATCAGCGAACCAAACAATAAAAGTGCAATTGAGCTTGGAACTGTAACAACGCCACACATTCGAATAGCGCGGACTAATTGTTTCTTAACTTCTTCTACATTTTTCTCGATTGCCAACTTAGATAAATGTGGCAAAAGCGCAGTAACTATTGAAATAGTTACGATCGAATACGGCAAGAGCATTATGTAATAAGCGCTCGTAAAAGGGGTAAAACCAACGCCAGTTGTAATTCCCGCTTGAGCGCTACGGACGGCAGCACTGGTTGCAACATTTACCGTAATTAAATAACCAATTTGAGAAATTAAAACATAAACCAAGGTCCATCCGGCGAGTGAGAAAGATTTACCAAGACCAGCAACGCCGAATATTGGACGCAGTCGAATCCCGGAGCGTTTAACCACCGGAATAAGAATTAAAGCCTGCACAATAATTCCGAGAGTTGTTCCCCAACCCAGAAGTTGAACTTGGCCATCGGTGATATTTTCAACTGAGAGCGTCTGCTGCATAAATAAAATACCGGCAAAAATGACAATAACAACCAGGTTGTTGGCGATCGGCGCCCACATAAGTGGTGCAAATGAGCCGCGCGCATTGGCGACTTGGCCAAGCATCGTAAATAAACCTAAGAAGAATATTTGCGGCAGGCAATAACGCGTAAAGGCAACTGCGATAGAAAATTCTTTTTCAAACCCACTGGTTGAAAACTCCGGAGCATATAAACGCACCAGTGCTGGAGCGAAAATCACACCAACGATCACAAGTAAAAACAAAATTCCCGAAATTGTTGTAACTAATCGGGAAGCAAATCCATGCCCACCATCTTCATCTGAGAACGATCTAACAAGTTGTGGAACAAAAATTGCAGTGAGCGCACCACCAACAAGCAAGTTGTACAAAATATTTGGCATTGTGTTTGCCACGTTGTATGAATCTGCCAAGAGCGCTGTGCCAAGTACAGCAACCGCCAAGATGGCACGGAAGAAGCCGGTAATTCGCGAAAGTATTGTGCCGATGGCCATGATTCCGGAGGCACGGAATAAGTCATTATTTTTCATGACGCCCCCTTCTGATCCTGCGGATAGTCTGGGTTAAAGCTGCA
>CAITKS010000026.1 GCA_903893085.1 uncultured Actinomycetes bacterium
ATATAGAACGCGCCAAGTCTGAAGATATGCACTCACAAATGCAGGATCGTTTATTGCTCAACGCATCTCGAGTCGCAGGAATTGCTAATGGTGCTCGCTTAGTTGCTGATCTTCCAGATCCACTTGGACAAGTTCTTCGCCATTCGACTCTTCCAAATGGATTAGATCTAAAGCAGATCTCAGTCCCATTCGGCGTAATTGGCATGGTTTATGAGGCGCGCCCAAATGTGACAGTTGATGCGGCAGTAATTTTGTTGATGTCCGGAAACGCGGCTTTGCTGCGAGGTTCTTCAACGGCTGCAGCCAGTAATCAAGTGCTGGTCGATGTCATGCGAGATGCTTTGGCTACTACAAAGATTTCACCAGATGTAATTCAACTAGTGCCATCAGATGATCGCTCAACTGTAAAAGCGCTACTAAATGCACGCGGCAAAGTTGATCTGGTTATTCCACGCGGCAGTGCTGCGCTGATTCGCATGGTCGTAGATGAATCAACGGTTCCCACCATCGAAACCGGTGCGGGTGTTTGCCATGTTTACGTGGATGAATTTGCAGATATCGAAAAGGCTTTGCCGATTTTGATTAACTCTAAGACTCATCGCCCAAGTGTCTGCAACGCAGCTGAAACTTTGCTGGTGCATCGTGCAATCGCTCCAACCTTCTTACCGATGGCTTTAAAAGCTCTTTCCGATGCTGGGGTAATTCTGCATGCAGATGCAACAGCCCAGAAAGTAGCCGAAAAATTCGGAATCACATCAACAATTGCAACTGATGAAAATTGGTGCACTGAATATGGAATTTTAGAGATGAATGTTGGGGTGGTTGATTCAGTCGAAGCTGCTGCAGATCACATTGCAAAGTACGGCACCAACCACACTGAAGCGATCGTGACTGAGAATAAAGCCAACGCTGATCGATTTATCGCGCTCTCCGATTGCGCCGCGGTAATGGTCAATACATCAACACGTTTTACCGATGGCGAACAGATGGGCTTCGGCGCAGAAATCGGCATCTCAAATCAGAAGTTGCATGCACGCGGGCCAATGGGGTTAGAAGCGATGACCACAACCACATGGATCGTCACTGGCAATGGTCAAATTCGCAACTAACTGCCAATCTCATTAAACTCAACCCATTATGAGCAGCCTTTCCCGCGATGAAGTAGCCAAACTCGCTGCACTTGCTCGCATCGAAATGAGCGAAGAAGAACTCGTCGGATTGGCATCACAATTTGGCAGCATTCTTGATGCAGTAGCTCGGGTACAAGAACTTAATTTAGATGGTGTTAAGGCAACCTCACATCCGCAGCCACTTGAAAATATATTCCGTGAAGATGTTGTTCTGCCTAGCCTCACACCTGATCAAGCGCTTTCTGGTGCACCAGCACAAGAAGATCAGCGCTTCCGAGTCCCACAGATTTTGGGGGAAGCGGAATGATTAATAAAACTGCCGCCGAAATGTCTGTTGCACTTGCTAAAGGTGAAGTAACTTCGGTTGCGCTGACCAAGCAACATTTAGATCGTATTGCCGATGTTGATCAAAAAGTTAAAGCTTTCTTACATGTTGATAATGAAAATGCGCTAGCCCAGGCAGCGGCAGTAGATGCTGATCGCGCAGCGGGTAAAGAATTAAGTCCGCTAGCTGGTGTACCTCTTGCACTTAAAGATGTACTTGCCCAAGAAGGTGTGCCAACAACTGCTGGCTCAAAGATTTTGCAGGGGTGGAAACCACCTTATGACTCAACTGTTGTCGCAAAGTTAAAAGCAGCTGGCGTTGTAATTCTTGGTAAGACAAATATGGATGAATTTGCAATGGGTTCATCAACCGAAAATTCAGGTTATGGACCAACTTATAATCCGTGGGATTTAACTCGAACACCAGGTGGCTCAAGTGGCGGATCAGCAGCAGCAGTAAGTGCATTCGAAGCACCAATTGCTATCGGTTCGGATACAGGTGGATCAATTCGCCAACCTGCAGCGCTCACCGGAATTGTTGGAGTACGTCCAACTTATGGCGCCGTTTCACGTTATGGGCTAATCGCTTATTCATCAAGCTTGGATCAGGCAGGACCGTTTGGGCGAACTGTTTTAGATACTGCAATGTTGCACGAAGTTATTGCTGGACATGATCCAAGGGATGCGACGAGTATCAACGCGCCTGTTCCTGCAGTAGTTGCCGCCGCAAAATCTGGAAATGTTAAAGGTTTAAAGATTGGTGTGATTAAGCAATTACAGGGCAGCGGTTACCAAGCCGGAGTCTTGGCACGTTTTAACGAGTCCCTAGAAATACTTGCATCCCTTGGCGCCGAAATTGTCGAAGTAGATTGTCCAAGTTTCGAATTCGCACTTGCTGCTTACTACTTGATTGCACCATCCGAATGTTCTTCAAACTTAGCTCGTTTTGATGCGATGCGTTACGGCCTTCGTACTGGCGATATTGATGGCGCATCTGCTGAATCAGTAATGAATTCAACTCGCGAAACCGGATTCGGTCGCGAAGTTAAACGTCGCATTATCCTGGGAACTTACGCGCTTTCATCAGGTTACTACGATGCTTATTACGGCAGTGCACAGAAAATTCGCACTTTGATTATCGATGATTACAAGAAAGCCTTTACCCAAGCAGATGTACTTGTTTCTCCAACTTCTCCGATTACCGCCTTTAAAATCGGTGAAAAATCTGAAGATCCAATTGCTATGTATTTAGCTGATGTGGCAACAATTCCAGTTAACTTAGCTGGTATTTGCGGAATGAGTTTGCCTGCTGGATTAGCCGATGAAGATAATCTGCCAGTAGGTTTCCAAATCATGGCCCCTGCTATGCAGGATCAGCGACTTTACCAAGTTGGTGCAGCGCTGGAAGCAGCGCTCGTTACAAAATGGGGCGGCCACTTGATTTCAAAAGCCCCTGCCTTGGGAGGTGCCAAATAATGGCTCTTTCATATGAAGATGTAATTGCAAAGTACGAACCAGTTCTTGGTTTGGAAGTTCACGTTGAGTTAAATACCGAATCAAAGATGTTCTGTTCTTGCAGTACAACCTTTGGCGGAGAACCAAATACCCAAACCTGTCCAGTTTGCTTGGCGCTGCCCGGTGCGCTGCCAGTTGTAAATGCCAAGGCGATCGAATCTTCTATCTTGATTGGCCTGGCTCTTAATTGCCAGATCGCTCCGTATAGCCGATTCTCTCGCAAGAATTACTTCTATCCAGATATGCCAAAGAATTTTCAAATCTCACAATACGACGAGCCAATTTGTTTTGATGGTTTCGTTGATGTGGAAATCCAGACGGATGAAGGTCCGAAGCAGTTCCGCATCGAAATTGAACGTGTTCACATGGAAGAAGACACCGGCAAGTCTTTGCACGTTGGTGGTGCTACTGGTCGAATTCACGGCGCGGAATATTCGCTACTTGATTACAACCGAGCTGGCATTCCACTAGTTGAAATTGTTACCAAAATCGTTCCAGGAACCGGCAAATATGCACCTGAGGTTGCTAAAGCTTACGTTGCCGAACTTCGCGATATTTTGCGCGGTCTTAAGGTTTCAGATGTGAAGATGGAACAAGGCTCTCTTCGTTGCGATGCGAACGTTTCACTGCGTCTCATCGGCTCTGATGTTTTGGGAACTCGCTCCGAGACAAAAAATGTTAACTCTCTACGCTCAGTGGAACGCGCAATCCGCGGTGAAATGATTCGCCATGCTGAACTATTAAATGATGGCAAGAAAGTTAAACAAGAGACCCGTCACTTCCAAGAAGACACTGGTCTTACACGTTCTGGTCGTTCGAAAGAACAAGCCGAGGATTACCGATATTTCCCCGAGCCAGACTTGGTCCCTGTCGCACCTGCTGCAAGTTGGATTGAAGAATTACGCGCGCAACTACCAGAACGTCCTTCTCTTCACCGCAAACGCTTGCAAGAACAGTGGGCGGTTCCAGATAAGGAAATGGCGGCGATGATAAACGCCGATGTCTTAGATATTGTTGAAAAAACCGTCTTGCTTGGCGCCGATCCAACCAAGGCACGTACTTGGTGGCTCGGTGAAATTTCACGTCTTGCAAATGAAAAAGATATTGCAATTGCCGAACTTTCAATATCTCCTAAAGATGTTGCAGAGATTGTTAGCCTGGTTGCAGCTGGTGAACTTACAGATAAGTTAGCGCGACAAGTTGTAGAAGGCGTTATCGCCGGCGAGGGAACGCCTGCCGAAGTAGTTGCTAAGCGTGGAATTAAAGTTGTAAACGATGATGGCGCGCTAATGGCGGCAATTGAAAAAGTCTGTGCCGAACAAGCAGAGACCGCCGATAAAGTGCGCAACGGCCATGTGCCTGCAGCTGGCGCGCTAATTGGCGCGGTCATGAAAGAGACAAAGGGCCAAGCAGATGCCGCTCGAGTTCGAGAGCTTCTACTTGGCCACTTAGGTCAAGCCGCTAATTAATTAGTTAGTGAACTGATACACCTTCTGTTTCAACGAGTGACTCTTTTCCAATATTGATAAAGAAGAAGAGCACAACTGCGCCTGCAAATAACAACACAGCGCTGAATTTAAATGCCACAGTAAATCCATGTGTCATAGCAAATGGCATTACTCGATCACCAAGTTGAGTATTTGCTGCGGCATATGTTGCTGTAGCCGTTGCCGCAATTGTGTTAAGTAGTGCAGTACCTAGTGATCCACCGATCTGCTGGGAAGTATTTAACATCGCACTTGCCACACCAGTGTCATGATTTGAAACGCCATGAAGTGATGTGGAAGTCAGTGGGATAAATACCAAAGCCATACCGCTAGACATGATTAATAGTGAAGGCAGTACGTGAGTTACATATGAAGTATCTGGAGTAATGCGAGTCATCATGAGCAGGCCGACACCAGCGAAAATCAAGCCAGGAACCATTAGCGGCCTTGGCCCAAACTTTGGCAAGAGTTGTGAGGCTATACCGGCGAAGACAATGATGCCTGCGGTAAATGGCAAGAATGCAAAACCAGATCTAAGTGGTGAATACCCAAGGATTACTTGTAGATAAAGTCCGAGGAATAAGAACATAGAAAATAACCCCGCTCCAACAACAAGAGAACCAAGGTATGAACCGCCACGATTGCGCTCTGTTACGACGCGAAGTGGCATAAGTGGATTTGCAACCTTCTTCTCGATTACAACAAAGACAACCAGGAGAACTACAGCGGCAACAAGGAAGGAAATTGTTGTTGAAGAAGACCAACCTTTTGTTGCTGCTTCATTAAATCCGTAGGTAAGTGAGAAAAGTCCGGCGGTTGCAGTGATAACGCCAGGGATGTCGTAAGTATTATTTCCCTGAGCCTTAGATTCATGAACAAATCTGATGGCGAGCAGGGCAGCAATAATTGCGATTGGAACGTTAACGCCCAGGCACCAGCGCCATGAGAAGAATTCGGTAAGAGTTCCACCCAGGATTAAACCAATCGCTGCACCACCTCCAGAGATTGCACCGATTACACCAAAAGCTTTAGCGCGTTCTGCTGGAACTGTGAAAGTTACCGAGATGATTGCAAGAGCGGCTGGTGCAAGCAGTGCGCCGAATACGCCTTGTAGCGCGCGGGATGCAAATAACAGACCTTGAGTCGATGCGATTCCGCCAAGTGCGGACGCTGCGGCAAAACCAACAAGCCCAATTAGGAAAATCTTTTTACGTCCCATGTAGTCACCGATACGACCACCGAGAAGTAGCAATGACCCGAACGCCAGCGTGTATGCAGTTATAACCCACTGTTGGTTGGCATCACTAATACCCAAATCAATCTTGGCACTTGGAATTGCAATGTTCATGATTGAGCTATCGAGCACGATCATCAATTGAGAAATGGCTACAACAAATAGTGTGCGCCATCTAGTTGGATCAAGTCCGTCGGTACCTACTTGGGCGGGCTTTTTTGACACAATGTTCTCCTCTAAAAGGTATGGTTTTTGGTTGTTAATTGGAGTGAATGAGCGCATTCTATTAGACTTCTCCACATGTCGCAGATGAAGCCACGTTCGGGTTTGGTCACAGATGGTCTTGAGCGAGCACCTGCCCGCGGAATGCTTCGCGCAGTTGGAATGGGTGATGACGATTGGGTTAAACCACAAATCGGTATTGCTTCTTCTTGGAATGAAATTACGCCATGTAATTTATCTTTAGATCGTTTAGCAAAAGCATCAAAGCAAGGCGTCATCGATGCGGGTGGCTTCCCAATGCAATTTGGCACAATTTCAGTCTCTGATGGAATCTCAATGGGACACGAAGGAATGCACTTCTCGCTTGTCTCACGTGAAGTAATTGCAGATTCTGTCGAAACTGTGATGCAAGCAGAACGTCTTGATGGAATGGTTACTTTTGCGGGCTGCGATAAATCACTTCCGGGCATGATGATGGCGGCCGCGCGAATAGATGTGGCATCTGTATTTGTTTATGCAGGCTCAACACTTCCGGGCCAAGTCGATGGTAACGATGTCACGATCATTGATGCATTTGAAGCGGTCGGCGCATGTGCTCGTGGCTTGATTACAAAAGAGCGTGTTGATCAGATCGAACGTGCAATCTGTCCAGGCGAAGGTGCATGCGGCGGCATGTACACCGCAAACACCATGGCAACCGTTGGTGAAGCAATCGGACTTTCACTCCCAGGTTCTGCAGCACCTCCTGCTGTCGATCGCCGTCGCGATGCTTTTGCTGTTGCATCGGGTGCAGCCGTTGTAAATATGATCAAACTTGGACTCACAACTCGCGATATTTTGACTAAGCAAGCATTTGAAAATGCCATCACCGCGGTAATGGCAGTGGGTGGCTCAACAAATGCAGTTCTTCATTTATTGGCCATTGCTCATGAAGCAGAAGTTGATTTATCACTTGATGATTTCCATCGCATTGGTTCACGAGTTCCACTTCTCGGCGATTTAAAGCCATTTGGTCGCTATGTAATGACCGACATGGATCGCGTTGGGGGAGTCCCAGTAATTCTCAAAGCACTACTTGATGCTGGCTTATTGCATGGTGATGTAATGACAGTTACCGGAAAAACTATGGCTGAAAACTTGGCAGGTATAAATCCACCTGATGTTGACGGCGATATTTTGCACGCAGTGTCGACACCACTTTCATCAGATGTTGGAATCACAATTCTTGGTGGCTCACTCGCAACAGAAGGCGCCGTCTGCAAGACTGCAGGAATCGGAATCAAATCTTTCGAAGGTCCGGCGCGTGTATTCGAACGTGAACAAGCGGCGATGGAAGCGTTAGAGAACGGAACGATTCAAGCTGGTGACGTAGTTGTGATTCGTTACGAAGGTCCAAAGGGCGGACCAGGTATGCGCGAAATGTTAATGATTACTGGTGCAATTAAAGGCGCTGGACTTGGCAAAACAACCTTGCTTTTAACTGATGGTCGATTCTCCGGTGGATCAACTGGTCTATGTGTCGGACACGTTGCACCTGAAGCCGTTGATGGTGGACCAATTGCATTTATTAAAGATGGCGATCTCGTTCGCATCGATATCAATGCCCGCACCTTAGATCTCTTGGTAGATCCGGCAGAACTAGAAGCCCGCAAAGTCGGGTGGAAACCCCTGCCTCATAAATTCACTCGTGGAGTCTTGGCTAAGTATTCCAAGACCGTTGGTTCAGCCTCAAAGGGCGCAGTCTGCGGGTAGTTTCACAATTTGAGACTTACATCTCATACCTTGACGCAAGCACCTTGGGCGTTGGAGAATAAGCGCATGCAAAAGAATCTCGCGCCAATCTCATCATCAGTAATTGTGGTGGTCATTCGATAGCGCGTGCCTTTTTAACGCACGCGCCCTCAGATATCTGAGGGTTTTTTTATTTAAGAAATAAAAGCAAGAACCGAGAGCGAAGGAAAGGAGTAAGAAGATGGCGCACATACCAACGGCCAACGGCACAGCAATGACAGGAGCTACTTCATTGGTGAAAAGCCTAGAAGCAGCAAATGTAGATGTGATGTTTGGATTGCCAGGTGGCGCGATTCTTCCTGCTTACGATCCGATCTTTGATTCATCCATTCGCCATATCTTGGTGCGCCATGAGCAAGGTGCGGGACATGCTGCAACTGGTTATGCGCAAGTAACTGGTCGCGCTGGTGTCTGTATCGCAACTTCTGGTCCAGGTGCGACAAACCTAGTTACACCTTTGATGGATGCTGCAATGGATTCAGTTCCACTCATTGCAATCACTGGCCAAGTTCCATCTGCTGCAATTGGTACCGATGCATTCCAGGAAGCAGATATTCGCGGAATCACCATGCCATTTACAAAGCATAATTATTTGGTAACTGATCCAGATCAAATCCCTGGCGTTATCGCTGAGGCTTTCCATATCGCAACGACAGGTCGTCCGGGTCCAGTACTCGTAGACGTTGCAAAAGATGCGTTGCAGAAGATGACTACATTTAACTGGCCAACTTCAATCAAACTTGCTGGTTACAACCCAAAGACAACTCCTGATGCACAGGCGATTACCGATGCAGCTGCGCTAATTGCGCAATCATCAAAGCCAGTCTTCTATGTTGGTGGCGGTGTTATAAAAGCTAATGCTCATAAAGAACTTCGCCAATTGGTAGAACTCCTTGGTGCGCCAGTTGTAACAACACTGATGGCGCGCGGTGCATTTCCTGATTCACATCCATTGCACATGGGTATGCCTGGAATGCACGGAACTGTCGCTGCTGTTACAGCCCTACAAAAAGCCGATTTGTTAATAACTTTAGGTGCTCGTTTCGATGATCGCGTTACAGGAAAACTTTCAACATTCGCACCGAACGCAAAGATTCTTCATGCAGATATCGATCCTGCTGAAATCGGGAAGAACCGCCATGCAGATGTGGCTGTTGTTGGAGATGTAAGAGAAACAATCACAGCGCTTATTCCTGCACTTAAGGTTGCGCTTGCAAAGAGCCAACCTGATCTTTCAACATGGATGCGCCAGATGAATTCTCTTAAGTCCACATATCCATTGGGTTACGACCAACCTGAAGATGGTTCACTTTCACCACAACATGTCATCCAACGAATTGGGCAGATATCTGGAACTGACACCATCTTTACGGCTGGCGTTGGTCAACATCAGATGTGGGCATCACAATTTATTTCGTACGAACATCCACGCACATGGCTTAACTCAGGTGGAGCAGGCACCATGGGTTTCGGCGTACCTGCTGCAATGGGCGCAAAAGTTGGCGCACCAGATGCAACAGTTTGGGCAATCGATGGAGATGGTTGTTTCCAGATGACTAACCAAGAATTGGTTACCTGCGCGCTAAATAATATTCCTATCAAGGTTGCAATTATCAATAACGAATCACTTGGAATGGTTCGCCAATGGCAGACCTTGTTCTATGAAGGTCGTTACTCAAATACCAACCTAGAATCAAAGCGCGTTCCAAACTTCCCAATGCTTGCTGAAAGTATGGGTTGCGTCGGACTTTCTTGCGATCGTCCGGAAGATTTGGATAAGACAATCGAGAAAGCGATGTCGATTAATGACCAACCAGTTGTTGTCGACTTCCGCGTTCATCGCGATGCCATGGTTTGGCCGATGGTTGCTGCCGGTACATCCAATGATGAAATTATGATCGCTCGCGCTACTGCGCCTGACTGGGATTCACAGGAGCTGTAATGACTACTAAACGCCGTCAACACACTCTTGAAGTTCTGGTTGAAAACGAACCAGGCGTCCTAGCCCGCGTCGCCGGTCTCTTTTCGCGTCGCGCATTCAACATCGAAACTCTCAGCGTTGGACCAACTGAAGATTCATCAATCTCAAAGATGGTTATTGGAGTAGCTGTAGAAGGCCACTCTCTCGAGCAAGTTATTGCTCAGCTAGACAAACTTGTCAGCGTCATCTCTATCAAAGATGTGACAGGCAAAGTTAAAGAAATTCACGACACCCAACCCGACTATCAAAACTAAGCAAGAAACTACAAAAGGAGAAATACCGTGGCAACGATGTATCACGAAGAGGATGCAGATCTATCAATCATCCAGGGTCGCAAGGTCGCGATCATCGGCTACGGCTCACAAGGCCATGCGCACGCACTTAACTTGCGTGACTCAGGCGTTGATGTCCGCGTTGGTCTTAAAGAAGGTTCAGCTTCTCGCGCCAAGGCTGAAGCAGAAGGTTTGCGCGTAGTAACTGTTGCAGAAGCCGTTAAGGAAGCAACAGTCATCATGATCTTGGTGCCAGATCACTTGCAACGCCACGTGTACACCGATTCAATTTTGCCTAACCTAAAAGATGGCGACGCTCTCTTCTTTGGTCACGGTTTCAATATTCGCTTTGGATATATCAAGCCTTCAACAAACGTTGATGTTTGCATGGTTGCACCAAAGGGTCCTGGTCACTTGGTACGTCGCGAATACGCAGGCGGACGCGGTGTCCCAGTAATCGTTGCAGTTGAACAAGATTCAACTGGAAACGCATGGCCACTAACGCTTTCTTATGCCAAGGCAATTGGCGGGCTTCGCGCAGGCGGAATCTTGACAACATTTACTGAAGAGACAGAAACAGATCTATTCGGTGAGCAGTCAGTTCTATGTGGTGGCGCATCACAACTAGTTATGTACGGATTTGAAACATTGACCGAAGCTGGATACCAGCCTGAAGTTGCTTACTTTGAATGCTTGCACGAACTAAAACTTATCGTTGACTTGATGTTCGAAGGCGGAATTGCCAAGCAGCGCTGGTCAGTATCTGACACTGCCGAATACGGCGATTATGTTTCTGGTCCACGCGTAATTGATCCAAGCGTTAAAGAGAACATGAAGGCAGTTCTTGCCGACATTCAATCTGGTGCATTTGCCAAGCGTTTTATCGATGACCAAGAAGCGGGCGGTGTTGAATTTAAGGCACTTCGCGCTAAGGGTGAAGCTCACCCAATTGAAGTTGTAGGCCGCGAACTTCGCAAGATGTTTAGCTGGATTAAGACTTCAAATAAAGATGATTACCGAGAAGGCAGCGCATCACGTGGGTAAACCCGTTGTATTAATTGCAGAAGAGTTAAGTCCGGCGACCCTAGAAGCATTGGGACCGGATTTTGAAGTACGCAATTGTGATGGAGCAAACCGTAGCGAACTCCTTGCTGAACTTGGTAAGGGTGTCGATGCGGTCTTGATCCGTTCTGCAACCAAGATGGATGCAGAAGCAATTGCAGCAGCAAAGGGTTTAAAAGTTATTGCACGTGCTGGTGTTGGTTTAGATAACGTAGATATTCCAGCAGCGACAACTGCTGGTGTAATGGTCGTTAATGCGCCAACTTCAAATATTGTCTCTGCCGCCGAACTTGCAATCTCTTTATTGCTGGCTTCTGCACGTTTTATTTCACCTGCACATGCCGCACTCCGCAATGGCAAGTGGGCTCGTTCGAAATACACAGGTGCCGAACTTTTTGAAAAAACACTGGGCATCGTTGGCTTCGGTCGTATTGGGCAATTGGTTGCTCATCGCATGCAGGCATTTGGTATGAACGTAGTTGCCTACGATCCTTACCTACAGCCAGCCCGTGCTGCCCAACTTGGTGTTGAGTTACTTGAACTTGATGAACTTTTAAAGCGCAGCGATTTCATAACAATCCACTTACCAAAAACTAAAGAGACAGCGAACCTAATCGGAGTTGAAGCGCTTAAGAAGGTAAAGCCATCAGTTCGCATCATCAACGCCGCACGTGGTGGCGTTCTCGATGAATCAGCACTTTATGACGCAATTACCGAAGGCCGCGTAGCAGGTGCTGGACTAGATGTTTATGTCACCGAACCTTGCACGGATTCACCTTTATTCCAACTTGATCAAGTTGTTGCAACTCCGCACTTGGGCGCATCAACAGATGAAGCACAAGAACGTGCTGGAATCGCAGTTGCTGTTTCGGTTCGCAAAGCACTTGCTGGCGAGTTAGTACCGGATGCGGTAAACGTTAAAGGTGGAGCAATTCACGAAGAAATTCGTCCATCGCTTGCCCTTGTTGAAAAAATGGCTCAAATTGCGACAGCAATTGCGGGTGAGCTACCTACAAACCTTGATGTACATGTGCGCGGAGATATTTCTGAACACGACTCTTCAATCTTGGCAATAAGCGCTCTTAAAGGCGCGCTGATGGCAACAGGTGCTGAAGATGTTACATATGTAAATGCGCCAGGACTTGCTACCGAACGCAGCATGACTTCATCTTCAGATACCGATCCAGTAAGTCCGGAATACCGCAGCATGATTTCTCTTCACTGTGCACTTCGTAACGGAAAGTCAATCACTGTTGATGGAACTCTCATGGGAATTCGCAAGGTCGAAAAAATCATCGCAATAGATGGCTTTGATCTCGATCTTCCACCAGCCGAAAACTTATTGTTCCTTCGTTACGCCGATCGTCCAGGCGTTGTCGGCGCCGTCGGAAATGCACTCGGTAAAGCCGGGATAAACATTGCAGGTATGCAAGTTGCCCGCGCAAGCGCTGGGGGAGAAGCTCTGATGGCGATCACCGTTGATTCATCTGTTTCAGAATCTATAGTTTCTGCCGTTGCTAAAGAAACAGGAGCGCAACTTGTTCGCTCCGTGACACTAGTGAATTAAAGAGACCAAAAAAATGAAGCAGATAAATCTTGCCGTAATCGCTGGAGATGGAATTGGTCCAGAAGTTGTAGCTCAAGGAATTCGCGTCTTAGATAAAGTCGCTGCAAAGTATGACGTGACTTTTACTAAGACTGAGTACGACCTTGGAGCTGGCTATTGGCATCGCACTGGAGAAGTTCTTCCAGATTCAGTTCTAGCCGAGATCGCTAAGTCTGATGTCATCTTGCTAGGCGCAGTTGGAGACCCAACTGTTCCAAGTGGAGTTCTAGAACGCGGATTGCTTCTAAAAATTCGCTTTGCATTCGATCATTACATCAATTTGCGTCCTGCAGTTTTACGCGCTGGAGTGACCGGCCCGCTTGCTACCAAGGCGCCTATTGATTTCATCGTTGTTCGTGAAGGAACCGAAGGCCCATACGTTGGAGCAGGGGGAGTTCTTGCTGAAGGCACTTCTGCAGAAATCGCAACTGAAGAATCTTTAAATACTCGACGCGGTGCAGAGCGAGTGATCCGTGATGCCTTTGCGCGCGCTGCAAAGCGTGATCGTAAGAAGTTAACCCTTGTTCATAAGAACAATGTGCTTACGCGCGCAGGTAGCCTTTGGACTCGTACCTTTAACGAAGTCGCTAAAGAGTTTCCGACAGTTACCACCGATTATCTGCACGTGGATGCGGCATCAATGTTCTTTGTTACAAACCCAGAACGCTTTGATGTAGTAGTCACCGATAATCTCTTCGGAGATATCTTGACCGACATTGCTGCTGCAATCTGTGGTGGTATCGGACTTGCTGCGTCGGGAAATATCAACCCAACTGGTGCTTACCCTTCAATGTTTGAACCAGTACATGGATCGGCGCCAGATATCGCTGGCAAGAACTTGGCTGATCCAACAGCTACGGTCATGTCAGTTGCAATGATGATGGATCACTTGGGTTATGCCGATGCTGCACGCGAAATCGAAGCTGCAGTAAATGCTGATTTGCTTGCGCGTGGAGAGAAGAAGCGCAGCACTACTGAAATTGGAGATGCGCTACTAGCGCAACTTTAAAATGAAAATCTCACTGAATCCAAACGCTAAAGATGCTGCGACCCGCGATGCACTCGTTGCTGAGGGTGGATTTGGTAAGTACTACACCGATCACATGGTGGTTTGTGAATGGACGGAAAAAGATGGCTGGGCTGAACCAGAGTTAAAGCCTTATGGTCCGTTATCACTTGATCCTGCCACTGCTGTTTTTCATTACGGGCAAGAGATCTTCGAAGGCATGAAGGCATATCGCCAACCAGATGGCGGCATTTCACTATTTCGCCCCGAAGCAAATGCACGTCGCTTTGCAAAATCTGCAGCTCGTTTAGCACTTCCAGAAATGCCAGAAGCTCTATTTCTAGAAACTGTGCAAACTCTTGTTACACAAGATGCTGGCTGGGTTCCAAATAAAGTTGGCGAATCTCTTTACATCCGCCCATTTATGATCGCAACTGAAGTTGGTCTTGGCGTTCGACCTTCCAATAAGGCGACTTACATTCTTATTGCAACACCCGCGGGCGCTTACTTTGATCCATCAAAGGCTGTATCTGTTTGGATCTCAACCGAATACGTGCGCGCTGCGCAAGGCGGAACAGGTGAAGCAAAGTGCGGTGGAAACTATGCGGCATCCCTTGTTGCGCAGAAGGCTGCGGCTAAAGAAGGTTGCGATCAAGTTGTGTGGATTGATGCTAAAGAGCGTAAATGGATCGAAGAGATGGGCGGCAT
>CAITKS010000027.1 GCA_903893085.1 uncultured Actinomycetes bacterium
ATAGAAATGAATTCTCCGGAAAGAGCGTCGAAAGATATAAGAGCGCACTTCGAATTGTCGCTAGCAATTCACCCGGCGGAAGTTCTGGTACCGGAGTAATTCATACCGATTTAGATCGAGAAGCAAAAATTGCACAGCAGTTGATGCGCCGCAGAATTATTTTTTCACTAATTATTATCTCTTTTGCTATGACGATTGTGGGTGCAATGATGCAAACTCTCGCTATTTCATTCATTGGAATTCCAGCAGTGGGATTCGTTCTTTATCTTGCGCATGTGCGCCATCAATCAAACACTGATCGTGCACAGCGTCGTCGTGTTACACAATTACATCGCAGCACCGCTGGCGTTTCATCCACGAATTTATCTGAAGTAGTAGCTCCTAAACAGAGTACTGAACATTGGATTCCTCTTTCAGAACGTGAACTTACTGGCGTAACAATTTTGCCAAAGGGAACTGCAGCCGCTCGTGGTGAATGGCAACCAAATTCAGTTCCTGTACCTACTTATGTAAACGCAGCGAAGGCGATTGCCTCTAAGCGCGTAATTGATTTGACCACACCAGGTCAATGGAGTGAAGAACAAGAACGCATCGAGCGCGAAGCCCTTGCAGCGGCCGCCCCTTCACGTGATGAAATCTTTGATCAGCAGCTAGCCGATGAAGCAGTTGCTCGCCTTAAGCAAACTCGCGCAGCGAACGAATAACGCTTAAATCCACGAGGGCAGCCACATTCGGGCCTGCCATGAGTCGTAAGTAATTACTTCGCCGGTAAAGAGCGGCAAGAAATAGATGAAGTTTGCAAGAATTACAAATCCTACCAAACAGGTTAAAGCGTAAGTATTTCGCTTATTTTCAAAGTGAAGCAAGGCCACATATACACAGTAAATAATCGCCAAAATTAAGAATGGCTCAAAAACAATTGCGTAAAAACTAAAGACGGTACGTTTTTGAAAAAAGAACCACGGCAAATAACCGGCAACGATTCCCATAACAATTACGTTTGAAGGTGGTTCATAGCGCTTAGTGACAAAGGATTTAATCCAGAAACCTAATACAACAAAAACAGCAACCGTTCCTACCCACCAAAGAATTGGGGTTCCAAGCGCCAATACTTCTTGCGAACATTGATCTGCCCCACAGTTATTAGGAGTTTCATAGAAAAAGGATGTTGGTCTTCCCATAATTAACCAACTCCAGGGATTAGCTTGATAAGAATGTTTCTCAACAAGCCCAGTATGAAAGCCCAGCATTTGTGAGTGATAGTGAATAAATGAAGTGAAAATATTTTCAGAATAATCACGTGCCCAACCGCGACTGCTTGCGAACCAACCAATCCAAGAAGTTAGGTATATCGAAACCGGGATAAGTGCATATTGCGTTACGGTCTTTAGTGTTGGTCTAATCAAATCTTTACCAGTGTTATGAGTGAATGTTCGATATATGGCTACGATCGCAAATAGCGCTAAATAATAAAGTGCGCTCCATTTAGTCGAGATTGCTAACCCAAGTGCAATAGCAGCCCACCAGTGCCAGCGCATAAGGAATAGGTAAGTAGCAAGGAGAATAAAGAAAGATAAGAAAATATCGAGAAGTGCGGTACGCGAATGAACCAGCGCTAAACCATCGGCTGCCATCAAAAAACTTGCGGCTATCGTCAGAAATGAATTGCGGAATAACCTTTGTGCAATCAGGGCAATTAAAACAATCATTACGGTTCCTAATAGTGCGCCACTAAAGCGCCAGCCAAATTCACTGTCACCAAAAATCTTGATACCGGCGGCAATTAACCATTTGCCAACAGGTGGGTGAACCACAAATTCAGGGCCATTGCCAGAGACTTCAACGCCATAAGCTAAATAATCACGGGCACCATCTACGTAATAAACTTCATCAAATACAAAACCTTTGGGCGTCCCCAAATTAATTAACCGCAAGGCCAGACTTATCAACGCAATCGCGCCAACGTAGATGCGGGTTTTCACAGGCTTAGCGTACTGAGAGGATGTACCCGTGGCACTAACGATGGCGGCAACTCCTCTGGGAAATCCAGGGGATGCAAGCCCGCGCCTAAAAGATGCAATCACCGCTGCTGAAATTATCGCCGCTGAAGATTCACGACGCTTCCATCGTTTATGTTCAGATATCGGAGTTACATTTACAGGACGAGTTATTTCCTTCTTCGATGGAAATGAAACTGAACGCAGTGAAGAAATTTTGCAGTATTTACATG
>CAITKS010000028.1 GCA_903893085.1 uncultured Actinomycetes bacterium
GCTTTCCTAACTTGGAAGAAAGTCTCCCCCGGCGACCGCGCTAATCTGCTGCGCCGTTTCTCGGCAGTTGTTACCGCTCATCGTGAAGAGTTGGCTCAAATTGAAATTACAAACTCAGGTCACACACGCGGAAATGCTCTTTGGGAAGCCGACAACGTTGCAAACGTTTTGAACTATTACGCAGGCGCCCCAGAACGCTTATTCGGCAAGCAGATTCCGGTTGCAGGCGGAGTAGATATAACATTTAAAGAACCAATCGGAGTTGTGGGAATTATTGTTCCCTGGAACTTTCCGATGCCGATCGCTAGTTGGGGTTTCGCTGCGGCACTTGCAGCCGGTAATACCGTCGTTTTAAAGCCTGCAGAACTTACTCCGATGACCGCCGTTCGGTTAGCCGAACTGGCACTTGTTGCCGGAATTCCAGAAGGCGTTCTAAATGTAATTGTCGGTAAGGGCAGCGTTGTTGGCGCTCGTTTTGTTACCAACCCAACCGTTCGCAAGATTTCATTCACAGGTTCCACATCTGTTGGTAAATCAATTATGGCTGGATGTGCTGATCAAGTTAAGCGAGTAACTCTTGAACTTGGCGGAAAGAGTGCAAATGTAATCTTCGCGGATTCAGATGTTGATCGCGCAGCTGCAGCGGCACCGGGTGCCGTCTTTGATAACTCAGGACAAGATTGTTGTGCGCGTTCGCGCATCTTGGTGCAAAAGAGTGTCTTTGATCGCTTTATGGCAGGTTTTGAAAAAGGCGTGAAGGAATATCGCGTTGAAGATCCAAACTTAGATTCATCGCAGATGGGTCCACTCGTTTCAAAGAAGCAATTAGAGACAGTCCAATCTTTCCTAAACGATAAAGACGACACAGTCGCATTCACAGGTAGTGCGCCATCAGGTGCTGGCTACTGGATGCCGCCAACTGTCTTGCTGCCAAAGAGCGTTAACGCACGCACATGGCAAGAAGAGATATTTGGTCCTGTTGTGTCAGTTCTGCCATTTGAAGATGAAGCTGAAGCAATCGCCCTGGCTAACGCATCTGATTACGGGCTATCTGGTTCTATTTGGACCAATGACTTGGGTCGCGCCATGCGTGTATCAAGAGCAATCGAAAGTGGAAATCTTTCCGTTAATTCACACTCTTCAGTGCGCTTCTGGACCCCATTCGGAGGATTTAAACAATCTGGTTTGGGCAGAGCGCTAGGACCAGATGCACTTGATGCTTACACCGAAACGAAGAACGTATTCTTCGCAACTGAATAATTTAGGCGCTACGACTTTCTAGATTTAGCGCTGCAGTAAAAGCTTCAACCACTTCTGGCTTTGTCCAAGGGCGTGGTGATTGCGTAATGAAATAATCAGCCAAAGCGTTATCCGAAAGCAGCTCGATATCCCCTGCAGTGACTCCGATACTGGAAAGTACTGGGAAGTCTAAATCTGCGAGAATTTTTCGAACGGCTGCGACTGCGCGAGAACCATTGTGAGTTCCATCCGCAGGCACACCCATGGCATCTGCAACGCGCTCCATCTTCTCTGGAACAACTTTTGCCTCACGGGTAAGAGTTTCGACAAGTACTAATCCAATAGTCAAGCCGTGAGGTACATGCTTGAGGCCACCAATTGCCTGGCCAAGTGAGTGTTCGGCTGTGCAATCTGAAATGTTCATAGTTAGACCAGCCATCATGCTTCCAGCAGACATCGCAGCGCGCGCAGCTTTGTCGTCACCATTCTTGTATGCAGCAACAAGTGCGCCAGACATCATGCGAACTGCTTCGTATCCAATGGCATCACCAATTGGCGTTGAACATTTGGCAATGATTCCGGCAATCGCTTGTGCCAGAGCATCAATGCCAGTGTTCGCCGTCATCGTTGGCGGCATGCTGTAGGTAAGTACTGGATCAACAAGAGCAACCTGTGCCCGAAGATTTGCATTGGCAATTCCTGCTTTGATTCCGGAGATTGGATCTGAAATTACTGAACCACCAGATACTTCTGAGCCTGTTCCGGCGGAAGTTGGAATCGCAATCAGCGCAGCAGTTGGAATTGGATAGTTAGGAGTCTGTGCTTGGAACTCGCGGAAGGTGCAATTGAGTTGAGCACATAGTCGAGCTGCCTTGGCAGTATCGATAACTGATCCGCC
>CAITKS010000029.1 GCA_903893085.1 uncultured Actinomycetes bacterium
GGTTGGCGCTAATGAGCCCAGCGGCGATTGCACGCTCTGAAAAAATTAAAGCAAGCGGACGTTGGATTCCAGCATTCTTTGACCTCGGAATCGCAATTGAAAATTCACGTCTTGATCAGACATATAACACTCCTGCACTGATCACTTTGATGATGCTCGCTGATCAAATCGAGTGGATGAATACCAACGGTGGTCTTAAATTTGCTGCAGGTCGCAGCGCCGAATCATCTGCCAAGTTATATTCATGGGCCGAGAAAACTTCTTACACAACGCCATTCGTAACCGATCCAGCAATGCGCTCCAAGGTTGTCGGCACAATCAATTTTGATGATTCAGTCGATGCATCTGCAGTAGCGGCTGCACTGCGCGCCAACGGAATCGTCGATACCGAGCCATATCGCAAGCTTGGAAAGAATCAGTTGCGAATTGGAATGTTCCCTGCAATCGACCCAAGTGATATTGATGCGCTGACCGCATCAATTGAATATGTCGTAGCAGCGCTATAAATATCTGATGCCAAAAACTTTTCAACGCAACGGACAGTTCTGGCTGCTTGCACTGCAAGTAGCAACTGTTAACTTCTTTACCGGTGGATTTGGTCCATCACAAGCTCTTTTACGCGAAGATCAGGGAACTTCTCTGGGCGTTGCAGGTCTGCACGGAACCGCAATGGGCGTCGCCGCAATTTTCGCCGGCTGGATTAACTCAAAGATGGTTCATAAATTTGGGCGATCTAATTCAACCTGGATCGGCTTAATTGTCTTCTCAATCGGTATCACAATGTTTGTCTTTGCTCCCCCAGTCCAATTAACTTTGCTTGCCACGTTAGTTGCTGGCTTCGGAATTTCTGCAGTGATTAACAACGTTAATACCGCTGGATCTCATGCCTTTGCGGAACGTTCTCACACTGCAGTTGCGCAAATAAATGCGATCGCAATTGCCGGTTTTGTAACTGGTAACTTTGTAATCGGTACAACTGCAAATATTGTCCGCGATCAATGGCGCATAGGTCTATTGATAACAATTCCGTTTATTCTGGGAATGTTTATCTTTGGTCGCAAGTATCAGCCAGATTCTCATATTCCAGATGAGGGTGGACCACAACGCGGCAAGTTATCGCGCGGGTTTTGGATTTCCTTTACTGGATTCTTTATCTCAATTAGCGCCGAGTTTGCGACTTCATTCTGGTCAGCATCGCTAATCAGCAATCGCACCAACGCAAGTTCAGCAATTTCCACACTTGCAGTAATCGCCTTTGGTACCGGAGTCGGTACTGGTCGCTGGTATGCCGGACGTTTGTTAAAGCGCTTCCACGCAGATGAGCAGTTAAAGATCGCACTAGCCTTGCAATTCGTTGCCTTTGGCTTCTTCTGGTCATCGCACAATTTGGCGCTTTGTTTAATTACGCTCTTCTTCGTTGGTCTTGGAATTTCTGTGCAGTTCCCGCTATTTACATTGCGCATGGTTGCCTTCAGCGAAGGACGCCCTGATTTAGCAATTGGTAAAAGCTCGATAGCTGCAGGAATTGCTATTGCTTGTTCGCCACTTTTCTTAGGCATTCTGGGCGATAACTTTGGAATTTCACGGGCCTACATAATGGTGCCAGTGTTGATCGCACTTGGTTTTACGATGGTCGTAATTTCACCTTCCAAGCACCTAGGCGCGAATAACATTTAAATGAGTTATCGAACCCGTCGCATCATCACAATCATTACTCTGATTGGTTTATTAGCGCTGATCGTCGTAGGCAGCTGGTAACACCCCTTCAACGCTTATATCTTTTGGCAGCCCAACTTTATGACGGAAGATTGCCCAAATAGTTAAACATGCACCCAGTGAAATAAGGCCACATAAAGCGATAGTTTCACGAACTCCAATTACTTCAACTAGCCATCCAATTAGCGGTGATCCAAAAGGTGTTCCGCCCATAAAAATTAGTAAGTAAATGCCACTGACACGTCCACGGATTGCGGGGTCGGAATTAACCTGAATCAGCGAGTTAGCAGTAATCAGCATTGTTAACGCGCTAAGTCCACAGATTGGCAACCACAGTGAGTACCAAAGATAAGTCGGCGCAATAGAGAGAAGTGCAATTGCTATCGAGAAAGCTACGCCACCTTTAATTACAAAGATAGTTCGACGGTGTCTTTCTAGGCGGGCAGAGATTAGCGCCCCAGTTAAAGATCCAACCGCCACATAGGTTCCAAGAAGTCCATATGAAGCTGGTCCTTTTCCAAACTCTTTTGTTGCCATGAGGGCGTTAAAGATCTGCATATTCAAACCAAATGTGGCAACAAAGAAGACAACCAGCATGACTACGTACAAATCTGGGCGAGCAAGTGCGTATTGCAAACCTTCACGCACCGTGCCTTGCGTAACTTTCTTCTCTTGAATAAAGAAATCAGATTCGCGCATCCGTAACAACGCCAGGATTACAAAGAGATAGGTAAAGGCATTGATTAGAAAGGAAGGACCAGTATCAAATCGCGCGATAAGAAAGCCAGATAAGGCCGGGCCAACTAAGCGCCCAGCATTGAAATTTGCTGAATTTAGGCTGACCGCATTTGCAATATCCGAGTGTCCAACAATTTCTGAAGTAAATGATTGGCGAATAGGAGCATCAAGGGCTGAGGAAATTCCCAGAGTTAGTGCAAAGAAAAAGACATGCCAAACTTTTACATTTCCAGCCAGCACCAATACGCCCAACCCAAGTGAAGAGAGTGCGCCAACAAAGTTGGTAAAAATCAGCAACTTTCGCTTATTTACTCGATCAGCAAGTGCGCCACCATGCAGAGAAAAGAAAAGCACTGGTGCAAATTGCACTGCTGTCACCAAGCCTAGATATGTTCCGCTGTTATCGGTTAACTGCAATATCAACCAGTCTTGAGCAACGCGTTGTGCCCAGGTGCCGATATTGGATGCAGCGTTAGCTGGAAATAGAATTCGGTAATTGCGATGGCGAAAAGAGCGCCAGTTACCGTGCTCTTTTATTGCCATCGCTTGTATGCTTTCCTTATGAGTTCAGGTGAAAAATCAGAAATTAAATCTGTCGTAACTCTAATCACTTTTGGAACCATCGCATGGGTTATTGCCGGTATTGCATTGGCAATTACAGGCGCTGATAGCAAATTAATTTGGACATGCGTTGCCGGTGCCGCATTGGGCACATGGGGTATCGGTTACTCGAAACGTCGCGCAGCGCGCAGCGGTATTTAAGCTTCTAGTTGACCAGCAATACCGCGAAGCACACGTCCTAAACGTTCTGCTTCAACGCCAGATGGATGGCGACCATGGCGCAAACCGTTGCCGACTTTATCCAAGATCTTAATTGTGTCTTCGATCATTGCAGCAAGGTCATCGTTATTTACTCGTGAATTTTCTGCCAGTGAAACTGGTGCATCAACGATATGTACCGACATTGCTTGTGGACCTTTACGGCTATCGATAACGCTAAATTCGATCTTTGTTCCAGGCTTTACTGTTGTAACGCCTTCAGGAAGTGATGTTGCGGCCAAATAAACATCTTCGCCTTCATCATTTGAGATAAATCCAAAACCTTTTTCCAGGCTAAACCATTTAACGCGACCTGTAGGCATGGGGTTCTCCTTATAAGAATTTGCAGTACTCGTGTAGCCGCTGGGATGCGGTCAGGCCTCAAGTTTATCGCAATGCGCGAAGGGCTGGAACCCCAATTTATTAAGCGCTAGAGCGTAGCTTCGGAGTGCGCGCCGCAGCCGTGATCGACTGAAACTACGCGTGCATCATCAGGTGCGATCGCATTTGCGCATACGCCAAATGCTGAACGAAGTGAACCTGCAATCGGAATAAAGAATCCACATGATGCACAAGGCTTTGGTGCATTTTGCGCAAGAGGTGTGTTGGGACCGCGATCTCCGGCATACCAACGTTTGCTTGCTTGATCGCGACCTTCAATAGAAAGTACGCGCGGACGCAATAAGCCAAGATCATAAACTTCTGTTGCATCCAAACCTTCATCTTGTGCAAGTGCGTTAACACCTGGAACTAAACGAGTGTCATCGAGTGCGCTTGGAACAATGATTCCGGGTTGAATATCTTCTGGCTGAATACGATCTTTATATTCGATCCAGTCTGGCGCCAATAAAGAATCTGGGCCAGGAAGAATTACTACATCACAAACAGTTGGGTTCGCCGATGCATCAACTTTCGCAATAGTGATACACCAGCGCCAACCTTTATAACCCTGAATATCTGCGTCGAAGAGATAACTTGCAACGCGATTTTCATCATCGAATTCGACAGAGATGAAAGCACCGACTTGTGATGGCATTTCTGCATCAGCAAGTGCGGCGTTTCGTGCAATTTCTTGCATGTCTCTCTCGTCGAGCTCAGTGGTCATGAATTTAGAAATCCATTCCGCCGCCGTCGCCACCCATAGGGGCAGCTGGCTTCTTCTCTGGCTTGTCAGTGATGACAGCCTCAGTAGTGATGAAGAGTGCAGCAATAGATGCGGCGTTCTGCAGAGCAGAGCGAGTTACCTTAGCTGGATCGATAATTCCTGACTTGATCATGTCGACGTATTCGCCAGTTGCAGCGTTAAGTCCGAAACCTGATTCCAAGTTACGAACCTTCTCAGCAACAACTCCGCCTTCAAGACCTGCGTTGGTTGCGATCTGCTTCAACGGAGCTTCTACTGCAACTTTCACAATGTTTGCGCCGACTGCTTCTTCGCCTTCAAGTACAAGTGTCTTGAATGCTTTTTCAGAAGCCTGAAGTAATGCAACACCACCACCGGCAACGATGCCTTCTTCGACA
>CAITKS010000030.1 GCA_903893085.1 uncultured Actinomycetes bacterium
CGGCCATCACGATACTTAAATCTGTTCCGGTGGCCCCAGGCAGGGCCAGGACTCCAAATGCCAAAGCAACCGGTGAAATTCCGTTTCCGACATTTGAAATAAATCGCGAAATAGCCAGTGCGCTAAATCCCGAATGGCCGCAGAGATCACGAAGTTGGGTGCGCATTTGAGCAAGCCTAGCGGTGGCTCATTTGGGGTAGTCAGGGCGGGTGATGCCCCAAGATTGAGCGTGATTTGACTCTAAATCCTCAAAAAACTTCAAGAAATAGGGCCAAAGAATGATGCAAATCATTGGCAACTGGCGCACAATATTGGTTACCAGGTGGAGTATGTGAGGTTCCTCGAGGATTTCATATGGTGCACCTGGCTTTAAGGGCCGCCCGGTCTTTAAAGTATTAAGCACCTCATGGAGGCTTATTTACATGGTAAATCTAACAAGCAACCAATGGAACCTCGTCTATAACATCTTCTCGTTTGGACTAATTTCCATGCTTGCATGCACTGTTTACACACTTGTTTCACAAAGTCGTGTACTTCCTAAGTACCGCAACGCTCTCGTAATGTCATCAATGGTTACATTTATTGCTGGCTACCACTACTGGAGAATCTTTAACTCATTCTCAGAATCATCTGAAGGAATGGCTGTTAAAGTTTCTGGAGACCAGGGTGCATTTAACGAGGCATACCGTTATGTTGACTGGCTATTAACTGTTCCTCTACTTCTAGTTGAAGTAATTGCAGTGCTTGCACTTGCAAAGGAAGTTTCAAAGTCACTCATCATGCGTTTGGTTCCAGCAGCAGCTGCGATGATCGCACTTGGTTACCCAGGTGAAATCTCAAACGATCAGAACACACAGGTTCTATACGGTGTTCTTTCAACACTTCCATTCCTATACATCCTCTATGTCTTGTTCGTAGAGCTTGGTAAGTCACTTGATCGCCAGCCAGAAGGAGTTGCAGCAACTATCGGTCGCTTGCGTCTTCTTTTGATCGCGACATGGGGCGTATACCCAGTCTCATACATCCTTGGTATGGGCGAAGGCATGGCATCTGCTGAGCAATTCGTTGGCGTACAGGTTGGTTACACAATCGCTGACATCTTGGCAAAGTGCGTATTCGGTCTAACAATCTTGAAGATCGCTCGCATGAAGTCACACGCAGAAGGCATGAAGGACGATCACTAATCGTCTTAAATAGTTGAAGTTAAAGGGGCGTCGGGAAACCGGCGCCCCTTTAATATTTGTAGGATAGTTCTATGACTAATGCACCTATTTCAAAATATGCGCTTAATAATTACAGAATGGCGAGTTATCTACTCTTCGCCATTGGATTAATCAATTTGCGTTATCAAACTGGCAAAGATGGAGTTTTGGTAAATAGCGCAGCAGTGTTCATTCCTGGATTTATCGCACTTTCACTAACTTTTGTTAAAGGTGCCCATGGATTACTGGCAAAGCGTTCAGTAATGCTCGCTCTTGGGGTAATTGGTGGAGTACTCGTTGCCTGGGCAATCACTAATTAGTAATTAGTTCGTAGCTATTATTTTCGAAAAGAAATATCGCTCTTCTTCATCGCACTAATCAAGATTCGAATCGCATTTGGTCCCATGCCATGCAAATCTTTAATGGCATCCAACGAGTATTTTCGTAAGTCACTTACTTTGTAAAGTCCTTCATCAATTAGCGCTCTGCGCGCAGGTGCTGCCAATCCAAGTTCGCGCCAAACGCCATCGACTGCAGCGTAGGCATCCAAATCAACCTCGCTATTGGATGCCAAATTGTTTGAAGCACTTGCTTTAGCCGCACGTCTTGCTGCGGCTTCGCGCATAATTTTGGCTTGCGTCATCTTTAATTTAGCGCGCGAAGGTTTAGCCATACATAAATATTAACTGCTGGTGCGGGAGGCGGGACTTGAACCCGCACGCCGGAGCACAAGTTCCTAAGACTTGCGTGTCTGCCATTTCACCACTCCCGCTGGAGTGTCATGAGAATGTTACAAAAACTCATGTACTGGTGCTTAGGTTAGAGGTAAGTTCGCCTTATACAAAATTATGGGCTCACGGGCCCGAAAGCTGCGCTGGATTAGTGCACTTTTTAGCGATGAAGCGAGGAAGTTAAATGTCATTTACACCAACACCTGCCGACAAGTTCACCTTTGGACTTTGGACCGTCGGTTGGCAAGCGCGTGATCCATTCGGCGATGCCACTCGTGGCGCCTTAGATCCGGTGCGCACTGTTAATGAATTAGCAGCGCGTGGTGCTTACGGTGTGACATTTCACGATGATGATTTAATTCCATTTGGTAGCGATGATGCTTCACGTCGTGGACATATTGATCGTTTCAAGAAAGCTCTTGATGAGACCGGAATGAAGGTTCCGATGGCAACAACAAATCTTTTCTCACACCCAGTCTTTAAAGATGGTGCATTCACCAGCAATGATCGCGACATTCGCCGTTATTCACTTCGCAAAGCGATGCGCAATATCGAACTTGCAGTCGAATTAGGTGCGCATACTTATGTTTGTTGGGGCGGTCGCGAAGGCGCCGAATCCGACGCGGCAAAGGATGCCTACGTTGCACATGAGCGTATGCGCGAAGCATTTAACTTACTTAGCCAATTTGTTTTAGATAACGGTTACAAGATTAAGTTTGCAATTGAACCAAAACCAAATGAACCACGTGGCGATATCTTCTTGCCAACGATTGGCCATGCACTTGCTTTCATCTACACGTTAGATCATCCAGAGTTAGTTGGCTTAAACCCTGAAGTTGGCCACGAGCAAATGGCTGGACTTAACTTTGTTCACGGTATCGCGCAAGCTCTGTGGCAGAAGAAGTTATTCCACATTGATTTAAATGGACAACACGGTCCAAAGTTCGATCAAGATTTAGTATTCGGACATGGCGATCTCAAGTCAGCCTTCTTCCTCGTAGAACTTCTTGAGCGCTACAAATACGATGGACCAAAGCATTTTGATTACAAGCCAGGTCGCACCGAAGATGACAAAGGTGTTTGGGATTCAGCAACTGCAAATATGCGCACCTATTTAGCTCTGAAAGAGCGCGCAACTGCTTATCGCAACGACCCACGTGTTATTGCAGCCCAGAAAGATTCAAATATTCCTGGACTTACCGAGAACACAATGGCTGCGGGCGAGAGTTGGAAAGATCTTGCTAAGGATTCATTCGATGTTGAGGCCGCCGGAGTTCGCGGATATCAATATGAAGCCCTTAATCAACTCGCGCTAGAGCACTTAATGGGGTTCGGAAAGTAAATTCTCAGGCAGGGTAACCTTGCCTAGTGAGTTCGCATTCTGATTTATTAGCAGCCCAGATTCAGGCTGCAATTTCGCGCGCCATCGAGCGTGGAGATTTGATCGGAACCGTTCCAACCACCATTCCTTTAGAGCGACCTAAGAATCGCGATCATGGCGATTACGCATCTTCTATCGCCCTGCAATTGGCAAAGCCTGCCGGTAAGAACCCGCGCGATGTGGCCGCAATGCTCAAAGCCGATCTGGAATCTCTGGAAGAAGTTAGCGCTGTAGAAATTGCAGGCCCTGGCTTTATCAATATCACTTTAAATCGCGCTAGCCAAGCTGATTTGGTTCGCACCATATTAACTGCGCAAGAAAAGTATGGCCGTGGCGTTGCCTTGGCTGGCGTAAAGATCAACTTGGAATTTATTAGCGCCAACCCAACCGGTCCACTTCACTTGGGACATACTCGTTGGGCCGCTGTCGGTGATGCACTTGGTCGCGTATTAACGGCTGCCGGTGCGCAAGTAACTCGCGAGTTTTATATCAACGATCGCGGCAATCAAATGGATCTCTTTGGCCAATCTGTTCAGGCTGCTGCAATGGGTCAACCAATTCCAGAAAATGGTTACCAGGGCGATTACATTGCAGATTTAGCGAAAGACGTTCTTGCGCAGAATCCGGCAATTACTTCACTGGCAGATGAGCAACGGCTAATCGCATTTCGTGAGGCTGCCTATCAACTTCAATTAAAAGATCAACAGCGCGTTCTCGACACATTTAACACTCACTTCGATGTCTGGTTCTCAGAACGATCGCTACATGATGGCGGAAGCGTCGAACACGGTGTTGATAAATTGCGCTCGCAAGGACATGTATTTGAAGTAGATGGCGCTACCTGGTTGCGCACAACCGATTTTGGCGATGATAAAGATCGCGTTTTGGTAAAGGCCAATGGCGAACTAACTTACTTCTCATCAGATACTGCTTACTACATCAATAAACGCGAACGCGGTTTTGATATCTGTATCTACATGTTGGGCGCCGATCATCACGGTTACATACATCGCTTAAAGGCAACAGCTGCATGTGCGGGTGATAACCCCGAATACAACATCGATGTGCTTATCGGTCAGTTGGTAAAGATCATGGAAGGCGGGGAAGAGGTAAAGCTTTCCAAGCGCGCCGGAACAATTATTACTTTGGAAGAGTTAGTTGAAAAAGTTGGCGTTGACGCTGCCCGTTATACGTTAATTCGCTATCCCGTTGATACTCCAATGGTTATGGATATTGATATTTTGAAGCGCAATACAAATGAGAATCCGGTTTATTACGTGCAATATGCACACGCACGTATCGCGGCGGTTCTGCGCAATGCAACCGAATTAAAGATTCCAGCAGGACTGGAAAACTTTGATCCTGCCCAACTTAGCCATGATCGCGAAAATGAATTGCTTGGCTCACTTGCCGAATTCCCGCGCATCGTCGCTGGTGCCGCCGAACTTCGTGAGCCACACCGCATCGCTCGTTATCTTGAAGAGTTAGCTGGGGTTTATCACGGCTTCTACGCGGACTGCCGCGTGTTGCCAATGGGCGATGAGCCAGTCTCGCCAATTCATAGCGCCCGAATTAATTTATGTGCGGCAACTCTGCAAGTACTGAAGAATGGTCTTGATTTACTTGGCGTTAGCGCGCCAGAGAGGATGTAAAAACCATGTGGTCTAGAAATATTTCTTTCACCAATGGTGAGTTACACCTGTCTGGAATATCTGCATCCAAATTGGCGAATGAATTTGGCACACCAGCATTCTTTATCGATGAAGCAGATTTTCGCGAGCGAGCAACAGCTTGGAATAACGCACTTCGTGATGAGTTTGGTTCGCATGCCGGCACTGTTTATTACGCCGCAAAAGCCTTTATCTCGGTAGCGGTTGCGCAATGGATTCGTGAAACTGGAATCGGAATCGATGTCTGCACTGGGGGAGAACTTGCAGTGGCACTTGCTGGTGGCATCGATCCAAAGAAAATCGAAGTTCACGGAAACAATAAATCACTTTCCGAAATAGATCGAGCAGTATCTGTCGGAGTGAAAACAATCGTCATGGATTCACTGCACGAAATAGACCGCGTGGCAGCGATGGCGCGCAAACATGGCGTAGTTCAAGGTGTGATGTTGCGGTTAACTCCGGGCATTCAGGCTCATACTCACGAATCAATTTCGACTGCACATGAAGATGTGAAATTTGGTTTCTCGATTGCAAGCGGCGCCGCATGGGCTGCGGTTGAGGCAACACTTGCTCATCCCGAACTTGAACTACGTGGCTTCCATTCGCATATTGGTTCGCAAATATTTGGTACTGAATCATTTGAATTGGCTGCTGATCGTTTGATTTCGCTCTTGGCCAAGTATCGCGATTCATATGGCAAGGAACTTCCTGAACTCGATCTGGGCGGAGGATATGGAATCGCCTATTTGCCTGAGGATGAAACTCTTGAACCAGGTGAAGTAATGCCAGCGTTGCGATCTGCAGTAACTAAGGGATGCGAAAAACATAAATTAGCAATTCCTACTATTTCAATTGAGCCAGGACGCGCAATTGTTGGACCAACAACTTTTACTCTCTACGAAGTTGGAACAACTAAAGATGTCGTACTTGAAGATGGTGCAATCCGTCGTTACATATCTGTCGATGGCGGCATGAGCGATAACATCCGGCCATCTTTATATGATGCGCAATATCACGCAGTAATTGCACAGCGTGCATCCAGTGCAAAAAATATTTCATCACGTGTTGTCGGTAAGCATTGCGAAACCGGAGATATCGTTATTCGCGATATCTCGCTGCCGGCAGATATCGCACCTGGTGATTTAATTGCGATTCCAGCAACGGGTGCATATGGCCGCAGCATGGCCAGCAATTACAACCATGTCCCGCGTCCTCCAGTTA
>CAITKS010000031.1 GCA_903893085.1 uncultured Actinomycetes bacterium
CCTCTTACTGATTCTGCGAACTGCCACATAACACCTGGATCTTCGGGCGAACCAAAGTTAAGACAGTTGGTTACGGCTAAAGGTTTGGCTCCTGCAGTTGCAATATTGCGAGCCGCTTCAGCTAGTGCCAACTTCGCGCCTTCGTATGGATTTAAATAAGACCAATTAGCGTTTGCATCAGTTGCAATTGCAACACCCAAATGTGTTTTTTCATCAATTCGAACCATTCCTGAATCATCTGGTTGCGATTGAATGGTATTTCCTTGTACATAACGATCGTATTGTGAAGTTACCCAAGATTTATCAGCCAAGTTTGGGGTAGCGGCTAACTTAAGTACTGTGGATCTAATTTCATCTGCTGTGCTTGGCCGAGGAACAATCACTTTTTCGGCATTTACGCGATCTACATATTCAGGTTTGGCGAGCGGGCGGTTATAGACAGGTCCATCATGTGCAACTGTCCGTGGTGGAACATCAACAATTATATCTCCGTGCCATGTGATTTCCAAGCGTTCGCCATCTGTTACTTCGCCAATCACAGTGACCGTGACATCCCATTTCTTGCATATCTCTAAAAATCGATCGATATGTTTTGGTTCAACGATTGCACACATACGTTCTTGTGATTCAGACATCAAAATCTCTTCTGGCGACAAGGTGGCATCACGCAGTGGAACACGGTCTAGTTCAACTTTCATGCCGCCGCTTCCGCCCGATGCCAATTCACTTGTAGCGCAAGATAAGCCTGCCCCGCCAAGGTCTTGGATGCCCACAACTAAATCTTCGGCAAATATTTCCAGCGAACATTCGATCAAAACCTTTTCAACAAATGGATCTCCGACTTGCACCGCTGGACGTTTGGCGGGACCGGAAGATTCGAATGTTTCTGATGCCAGAACTGATACGCCACCAATACCATCGCCGCCAGTTTTAGCACCGTATAAGACAACTAAATTGCCAGGACCTGCTGCTTTAGCCAGTTTGATGTCGCTATGTTTCATTACACCAACGCAAAGTGCATTCACTAGTGGATTGCCGATATATGTCTCGTCAAAGACAACTTCACCGCCAATGTTTGGAAGACCTAAACAGTTTCCGTATCCGCCAACACCGGCAATGATTCCCGGCAAAACTCTACGTGTATCGGCAGCATCAGCCGGGCCAAATCGAAGTGGATCCATCACCGCAATTGGGCGTGCACCCATCGTCAAAATATCGCGCACGATTCCACCAACACCGGTTGCTGCGCCTTGATACGGCTCAACAAATGATGGGTGGTTGTGGGACTCAATTTTAAATGTGACTGCATATCCCTGGCCGACATCAACAACGCCAGCGTTCTCACCAATGCCGACAAGCAGCGCATCTGTTTTAACTGCCTTGTCACCAAATTGTTTTAAATGCACCTTTGATGATTTGTAAGAGCAATGTTCAGACCACATAACCGAATACATAGCTAGCTCTGATGAAGTCGGACGACGTCCCAGAATTTCCTTTATACGTGCATACTCATCAGGCTTTAACCCAAGTTCTGCAAACGGTTGCACTGCATCAGGATTTGCTTGGGCAATTGAGACAGTATCTAACGCCATTTATTTAACCAACGCCTTCAAAACTGATGTAAAGAAACCCAAACCGTCAGCAGTTGGTCCAGTTAAGGTATCAATGGCGTGTTCTGGATGTGGCATCAAACCAACTACATTGCCGCGTTCATTAGTAATTCCAGCGATTTTATTGCGTGAACCATTGGGATTCTCGCCGACATAACGGGCAATGATTCGCCCCTCACCTTCAAGGGCGGCAAGAGTTGCATCATCGCATTGGAAAGAACCTTCTCCGTTTTTCAACGGGATAACAATTTCTTGACCTACAGAATAAGAAGTTGTCCAAGCCGTTTTGTTATTTGTAATCTCTAGTTTTTGATCGCGACATAAGAAATGAAGTTCGTGGTTGCGAGTTAGCGCACCTGGCAGCAAGTGAGCCTCACATAAAACTTGGAAGCCATTGCAAATACCAAGCAGCGGCATTCCACCATTAGCTGCATCAATAATTTTTTCCATCACGGGAGCAAAACGTGAGATCGCACCACAACGTAGATAGTCACCGTAAGAAAAACCGCCTGGCAAAATTACTGCGTCAACACCTTTGAGATCTGCGTCGTTATGCCAGAGCGAGATTGCAGTTGTGCCCGCATGCGTTGCAGCACGCGCAGCATCGCGATCATCGAGAGTACCTGGAAAGGTTACGACGCCAATCTTCATTTACTTCTCAACTCTTACTGTAAAAGTTTCGATAACTGGGTTGGCAAGTAACTTCTCTGCCGCTTTGGCTACTTCATCTAATTGAGCAGGCGTTGGATCGCCATCTACTTCTATTTCAAAACGCTTTCCTTGACGCACGCTCTTGGCAAAAGTGAATCCAAGACGTGGCAAGGCAGCAGAGACTGCTACTCCCTGTGGGTCGAGAATTTCGGGCTTTAACATCACATCAACCACGATCTTTGCCATTTGCTTCTCTCTCTACTTATGTTTTTGCTAGAACTTCATACCTGTAATACGGAAATATGCCTCTTCATATCGCGCTGCAGTCTTTTCTACGATCTCTGCAGGCAATTCTGGTGGCGGGCTTTTTTTATCCCAGCCGGTACTCGTTAAGAAATCTCTAACGAATTGTTTATCAAATGAACCTTGTGCGCTACCCGGTTTCCAAGTTGAGCCTTCCCAAAACCTAGAAGAATCAGGCGTTAGCGCCTCATCTCCCAGGGTTATCGCACCTTTAGCATCGCGACCGAATTCAAATTTGGTATCAGCCAAGATGATGCCGCGGCTGTGAGCAAAATCTGCAGCTGTTTCATATAGCGAAAGCGTTAAATCACGCAGTTGAGCCGCGTCTTCTCCGCCAACGATTTTTGCTGCAGATTCGAAATCTATATTTATATCGTGATCGCCAATTTCCGCCTTTGTTGCTGGTGTGAAAATATTTGCTGGTAACTGTGAACCATCAACCAAACCTTCTGGGAGTGATATCCCGCAGACCTTTTGATTCGCTTTGTACTCACTAAGACCGCTGCCGGTTAAGTAACCACGTGCCACACATTCGATTTCAAACATATCAAGTGGCTTAACTATCACAGCGCGATCAACAACTTGCATCGGCACCTCATCGCTAATGATGTGGTTCGGAACGATATCTTCGAGAAGTTCAAACCAAAAAAGCGAGAGCTGCGTCAAGATAGCGCCTTTATTTGGAATCGTGGTTGGAAGCACCCAATCAAATGCGGAGATGCGATCAGATGCGACCAATAAAATTTCATCTGAACCGTTGGTGTAAAGATCTCGTACTTTTCCTGTGCGCAGGTGTTGCCAACCAGCGATAGTTGGTGCTGGCGGAGCGCCAGCTGCGCCGAAGCCGCTCACCTGATGGAATGAGGTTTGTACTGCGCTGCGGCAGGATGCGCGGAAGTAATCGCGTCAATGCGATCTACAACTCGAGCAATTTGTTGGCGAGCATCGCCAGTAAATTCAATTGGTTGGCTAATAAGTGCATCTAAGGCTGCGCGATCGAGTGGTAAGCGATCATCGCTAGCCAACGCATCTAGCAAAGTATTGGCTTTACCTTCGCGCATTAACAAGGCCGCTTTCACCGCATGTTCTTTGATAACTTCATGCGCAACTTCGCGGCCAACGCCACCCTTTATTGATGCCATTAAAATTTTAGTAGTTGCTAAGAACGGCAAATAGCGATCTAGTTCTGCAGCAATCACTGCAGGGAATGCACCAAATTCGCTGAGTACGGTGAGTGTGGTTTCGAGCAGGCCATCGATTGCATAGAAAGCATCTGGCAGCGCTACGCGACGGACCACGCTGCAAGAAACATCGCCTTCGTTCCATTGATCGCCAGCGAGCTCTGAAACCATCGATGCGTAACCACGCAAAATCACGCTTAAACCATTGATGCGTTCGCAAGAACGAGTGTTCATCTTGTGTGGCATTGCAGATGATCCAACTTGTCCGGCCTTGAAGCCTTCAGTTACAAGTTCAGCACCGGCCATCAAGCGAATTGAGGTGGCAAGAGATGATGGACTTGCTGCTAACTGAACCAGTGTTGTCACAACATCGTAATCAAAGGATCTTGGGTAAATCTGACCCGTTGAATCTAGAACTCGGTTAAAGCCAAGTTCGTTTGCAATTTCGATTTCTAAGCTGTGATGTGCTTTAGATGAACCAAGTAAATCGATTGAATCTTGTGATGTTCCAACTGGACCCTTAATGCCGCGCATTGGATAACGATCTTGGAGTGAAACCAAACGTTCGTAGGCAAAGAGCAGCTCTTCAGCGGCAGATGCAAAACGTTTTCCTAAAGTTGTGATCTGTGCGGGCACATTGTGCGAACGTCCAGCGATTGCTTGATCAGAATATTGGGCAGCCTTCTCACCAAGTTGTGCCAAAACCGCAACAACTTTGTCATGAATGATCGCTAGACCATTTTTGATTTGTAGCGCTTCAATATTTTCAGTCAAATCACGGCTAGTCATTCCTGCATGAATTAGCTCATGGCCAGCAAGTGCATTGAATTCTTCAATTCTTGCCTTTACATCATGGCGAGTTAATTTCTCACGTGCATCAATTGATGCCAGATCTACTTTATTGATTACTTTTTCATAATCAGCAATTGCTTTATCTGAAATCGTGTGGCCAAGTTTGTTTTGTGCACGGGCCACTGCCAGCCATAAACGGCGTTCTGCAATGATTTTCTCTTCTGGTGCAAAGATGGCGCGCATCGCACTGGACGCATAACGATCAGCAAGTACGCTCACTGGCTTATTCTCCCCCATTTAATTGCCCTTCTCGGCGACCGACGCATTAAGTGCGATATCGCTGCGATAGAAAGATCCAGAAAGTTCAATCTGTGAGATCGCACGATATGCACGATCGCGAGCTTGGGTTAGATCTGAGCCAATTCCAGTAACTGTCATTACTCGCCCACCATTTGATACCAAGTTACCTTCGCTTTGCGAAGTTCCGGCGTGAAAGATTTTGGTATCTGCAATAGTTGGGATATTAGTTATTGCGCCGTTAACTTGCGGCGCATCTGGATAGCCGGGGGCAGCCAAAACAACAGTAACTGCGCTGTCGCCACGCCATTCGAGTACCGCATCATCTAAAGAATCAGTTGCCGCTTTGAACAACAGAGTTGCCAGCGGAGTTTTAAGTCTTGGAATTAAGACTTGAGTTTCAGGATCACCAAAGCGCGCATTAAATTCAATAACACGAATACCGTGATCTGTAAGCGCCAAACCGGCATAAAGCAATCCAATGAATGGCGTTCCGCGCGCTGCCATTTCAGCAATAATCGGCGCTAATATTTTTTCATAAGTTTCATCAACTATGTCATCTGGTGCCCATGGCAACGGAGAGTATGCGCCCATTCCACCAGTGTTTGGACCTTTATCGAAATTGTATGCCCGCTTAAAATCTTGTGCAGGCTCCATAGGCAAAACATTTCGGCCATCTGAAATTCCAAAGAGTGAAATCTCTGGACCGTTTAAGAATTCTTCAATAACAACTCGCTTACAAGATATTGCATGTTCCAACGCAATTTGGCGATCATCAGTAACGACTACGCCTTTACCGGCAGCAAGCCCGTCGTCTTTTACAACGTACGGTGCACCAAAAGAATCGAGTGCATGTTCCATCTCTGATTGCGTCTGGCAAGTAAAGCTACGTGCAGTTGGAACACCTGCATCGCGCATAACTCCCTTCGCAAAATCTTTTGATCCTTCAAGCTGGGCAGCGGCTTTAGA